>JASHVB010000353.1 GCA_030039695.1 Acetobacteraceae bacterium | reverse complement strand
GCCGGCGTCTTGGTTTCAATGGTCCATTCGAGGGTGAGCGTCTGGCCGGCATGGACGGCCTCGCGTAACTTGAAGCTGAACTCCAACCCGGCCGTGGCGCACTCGGGGTAGCGGGTCAGTTCAGTGGCGACCAGGCCCATGAGGAGCGCGCCGTAATGGGCGCCGCTCGCGATCAAGCCACCGAAGCGAGACTTGCCGGCAAAGGCGGGGTCATAGTGCAGCGGGTTGTGATCGCCGGCCATTGCGGCGAAGGTGCGGACGCTATCAGGGTCGAACGTGACGATACGCGAGAAACGCTCACCGACGTGGTAGGGGGTCATCAGATGCCCTCCAGTCTCCGGACTTGCGGCTGCGGGGACAGCGCTGCGCGATCGGCGTCGAAGGTGCCGTACTGCCACCACGTGACGATGTGGTGGCGAGCGTCGCCGGTGTCTTCTGCCCCGTGGAGCGTGTCGACGATGGGCAGAACTGCGGCGAGGAGGGTCGCAGGATCATCGCGCGGCTCGACCGGGCCCGCCTTCTTGACGAAGCCACCGCGTTCGATGAGGTGGCGGGCGCTCTCGCGGTGCGCGTTGGTCCAATCGCGCATGTTGGCGCGGACCCTCGGGGCGTCCAACCTATTGCGCCGGACTGCTGCGGGCCCCAGCAGACGCGCCGTCGTTTGCAGGTCCCGCAGCAGGCCGACCCGCGTTGCGCTTTCCGCGGCCTCCCCCGCTGGGGTTTCCACGAAGGAACGCGGCGCCGCGCTCGGTCCATCTCCTGACGGCTTCGGGTTCTTCACGGGATCGTTCGACCGCGGTGAGTAGGACACCAGCGAGAGGTTCCAGAGCGAGGGTGTGCCCACCGGTTGCGACCACCAGCTCGACCACCTGCGTCGTCTGTCGTTCCTTGAGGGACTTGGCGTCATCCTGAAGTGCCTTGATCTGGGCGTCTGGATCGGCGGGTTTGCGCATGAGGGAATCCCCGGCCGCAGTGTCAGGAAGCGGAGGATAAAGCGAGCCAGCGCGCCGCGTCACCCGGGCGCCGGCAAGCGTGAGTGAGTTGCCATGCTTTCGTGCGCGCAGCTCTACAATGGGGCGAAGCACCGTCACTCGATTATCGCGTCTGGTTCAACACGCCCCTCTTAGGCCCATTGAACTGATTCGTGCAGCCCAGACAGCAAATGCGCTGACAGCGCCGCGCGGTGCCCTCAGGTCACTCCTTGACCAATGCCGATCGGCATTTCGCGCAACCGAGGTCGCTCACCCGCGCCAAATTGGGTCGTACCCGAGCCATTGTGTCTGCAGACCCGCAACCACACGGCGCGATCGGTGACAAAACTTCCGACCCCCCTCACTCATTGCGAGATGATCTCCACCCGCCTGTTCTGCCACTCACGAACACCGGGACCGAGAGGACTCGGTTGCAGCGCGGGGCGCCGGACGTGCCGGTGTAGCCGCTGACCTGGATGCGAGTGAGCCCGACCCTGGTGGACGCGGCGGCGGCCTCGGCGATGGTGCGGCGGCTCCGGTCGGTAAGGTCGGCGCGATCCCAGTCGAAGAACGCAAGGTACGCACGAACCGCGGCCGGCGCTGGAGCCAGACCGGGGCTGGCGGGGGGCGGGACCGAAGCGGCTCAGAAGGTGAAGCGCAGGCCGAAGTTGAATGCCCAGCCGCGAAAGCCCCCGTTGCCGCCGATAGTCGGCTGCCAGGCAACGTCGCCATAGAGGGACAGGTTCCGGGTTATGGTGCCGGTGATGCCGCCACCGACCTGCATGGCGGTGCCGAAATGCCCGGTGTCAAAGGCGACGTTGCTGAGCTGAACGTTATCCCCGCCGCCGATTCCTTGCAGCACGTTGGCCTCCAGATAGGGCGTGAGCAACATCCCGTTCGGTCCGGTCAGCCGCCGGATCAGCCGCACCCCACCACGGAATATGCCTTGGTCCGGGCTGCCCAGGTTGACGCCGATCCCATCGACATCGGTCCGCATCGGGAAGCTTAAGTGTTGGTAAACAAACTGAGCCTCCGGCTCGACCAACAGGCTCTGCCAACCGAGCGGGATCGGGTAGCCAGCTTCGAGTGAAACGGAGAGAGAGGTGCCGTTGAACCCGACCGTTTGTCCGCTGTTGGGCGTACTGACCGTGCCGTCGAACATCCCGCCCAACAGGATCGCATCGACATACCAACCGCGCTGCGCTTGCCAGGTAATGGAACCGGCCAGCGTGTCGGTGTTGAACTGACCCTTGCTTGGGCCGTCGACCGCGCTTGGCTGATACCACAGCCGCCCCAACGTTCCGAACACGCCGAGACGCAGCGTGCCGGCCTCGTCGTTAACGGCGATCCAGTCGCCGCCGAGCTGAGTGGCAGCATACTGTCCGGACGAGTTGAAACCAAACTTATTGAAGTCGAGATTCGAGGTGTAGTTGAAGGTCGTCCCGTAGCTGCGCAGGAAAACCTCGCCCTGCGGATTGAGGCCGAGGATCTGATCGTCGTGGATCTCGCCAAGCCGGCGGTGCAGGCTGTCGATGTCCTGGAAGCCGGCGTTGAACAGCGCGGTTGGCGCGCTCAGGTAGGCGGGCACTTGCGGCGCCACTTCCGGGCGCGCATCCGGCAGCAGGCTTGATAGGGGCGTACCCGGACTGGAGGACGCCAGTGAGGACACGGGTGCGAGGAGGCCGGCGGGCGAGACAAAGACGGTTTGCAATCGCTCGTCCGTATAGCCGCCGGGATTGCCGACCAGGTTCTGGGCCGGATCGGCGGGGCCATTCGGCGAGCCCGGGCCGTACGCGTTGAGACTGTACTGGAACGGCGAGCCGCCCGTGACGCCACCCAGCGTGAAGGCGCCAGGGGACGACGCACCGGCCACCTGGATGAGCGAAATACCGGCGGTGGCGTTGGGAATACCGCTGGAGCTGAACGGGCCGAAGCCGTTCACCCGAACGCTCGTGTTGCCGCTGGCATTGCCCGACACCACGAGCCGGTCGGTTTGCTGGTTGGAGAGCGACCCACCCGCGTTCAGGAGCGTCCCGACGATAACCGTCGATGACGTCCCGGAGGCCGTATAGTTGCCCTTGACGACGAGCGTGTTGCCGACGTCCGGAACGGGATCGAGATTGACCGAGTTGTTATTGAGCAGAGCGCCCGCAATCGCGAATGTGCCGGTTGGGTCCGAGTTGAAGCCAGGCGTCGCGTTGCCGGCCGCCAGCGTGCCATCATTGGTGACGGTCCCGGCGACGCTGCCGTAGCCGCCGAGCGTGCCGGCTGGTCCCACGGTGATTGACCCACCGCCAGACAACGCCGCGGAGGGATGCGCGGAATCGCCGACAGCAAGCGTGCCGGCCGTGACTGTGGTGGGACCTGTATAGGTGTTGATGGCGTTCAAAACCGAAATGCCGGTGCCGATCTGATTGACCGAACCTGTGCCCGAGATCACGCCTGGATAGGTGATCGTCGTGCCTGATGCCGGGTCAAAGGCGAGCGTGGCGTTGTCGGTGACATTGCCGGTGATCGAGCCGTTGTTGGTGCCATCGCCTAGCTGCAGCGTGCCGGCGCTGATCGTCGTGCCGCCCGTGTAGGTGTTCGCAGCCGTGAGAATCGTCGTGCCGGTACCGATCTGCGTCACCAGGCCACTGCCCGAGATGATGCCCGGATTGGTGATCGTCGTGCCAGGGGCCGGGTCAAAGACGAACGCAGCGTTGTCAGTGACATTGCCAACGATCGAGCCGCTGGTGGTGCCATTACCCAGCTGCAACGTGCCGGTGGTGATTGTGGTGCCGCCAGTGTACGTGTTGGCCGCAGCCAGGATCAACGTGCCGAGATCGGTTTTGTCGATGCCCCCGGTACCGGTCAGTTGGGACGCAATGGTGGCTACGTAATTTGCCCCAGCCGCGGTGCCATCACCGACACGGATGATGTTGCTGCCGGGGGCCATCGTGATCGGGCCGCCTTGGACCAGGTAGCCGCCGACGGCAAACTGCATACCGCCGGAGATGACGGTGCCGACGCTGTCGTCGACGGTGACGGTGCCGGGGGTGGCTTCGAAGATCGCGAAGGTACCGTTTATGTACGGCGCATTGATTGCACCGGTCACGGTCGTCCAGAAGTCGTTGCCGGCGGGGCCCTGCCACGTGCCATTCCCGCCATCGACGACGCCGTTGTTCTCGTGGCCGGCGCCATCCCAGAAGTTGGTGCTCAATCCGACTGTGTTGACCAGATTGACCTCTCCTGCGACCGAGGTCTGGATGAAGTCGGTGCTGCCGGCAGGCACCACGCCGAGGGCGAGGCTGTCATTGGTCAATGACCCTGAATAGCTGATGACGCGATAGATCCCGGGACCGAAAGTGCCACCGGGCGACGTCGTTGCGTTCAGTGTGCCCGCGAGCGTCAGGTTGCCGTTGACCACCGTCAGATCGTCGGTGGTGCCGCCAAAATGGTAATTGAGGACCGACGTGCTGGCGAGCGCAAGGTTGCCGTTGATGGTCAGCGTGCCGGGGCCGCCGCCGAAGCTCTCGTTGCCGGGATCTAAATTGCCATTCGTGATGGTGACGTTGCCGCCAATGGTCCCGCTGCCGCCCAGCGTGCCGCCGGACGAGACAGAGACGGTACTGCTCGTGTTCCCCAGGGTTCCGTTCACCAACAACGCGCCGTTGGTGATGCTGGTGGCTCCGGAGAACGCACCGCTGTTACCGGTCAAGTCCGTGGTACCGGCCCCGACCTGGTTCACCGCGCCGGTGCCCGAGATCACCTCGGGATTGACCGGCGTCGTGCTCGCCGCAGGATCGAAGGCAAGCGCGCCGTTATCTGTGACATTGCCCGCGATCAGGCCGTCGGTGGTGCCGTCCCCGAGCTCCAGGGTTCCGGCACTGATCGTGGTGCCGCCGGAGTACGTGTCCATGCCGGTCAGCACCGTCGTGCCGCCGCCGATCTGAGTCACCGCACCTGTGCCGGAGATGACGCCAGGGCTGGTGATCGTCGTGCCGGACGCGGGATCGAAGGCGAGCGTGGCGTTGTCGGTGACGTTGCCCACGATCGAGCCGTTGGTGGTGCCGTCGCCCAGCTGCAGCGTGCCGCCGCTGATCGTCGTGCCGCCGGTGTAGGTGTTGGCCGCGGTCAACACCAGCGTGCCAGGCCCCAACATGTTCAGGGTGCCCGGCGATGTCCCATCGGAGATCACCCCGGAGACTGTCTGCGTCGTGCCGGAAGGCGGCGTGAAGTTGGGATCGCCTGTGAGCACGATGTTGTTGCCGGTGATGAAGTTGCTGCCGGCAACCCATGACAACGTCGTACCCGCCGCCATCGATAGGGTGCCGGTCCCAAGTGCGCTATCGCTCCCGATCGTCAGCGTGCCGGCGCTGACAGAGGTGCCGCCGGAATAGGTGTTGGTGCCGGTCAGCACCGTCGTGCCGCTGCCGATTTGCGTCACCACGCCTGAGCCTGAGACCACACCGGGATTGGTGATCGTCGTGCCGGACACGGGGTCGAACGCGAGCGTGGTGTCGTCGCTCACAGGACCGACAATCGAGCCATTGGTAGTACCATTACCCAGCTGCAGCGTGCCACCGCTGATCGTCGTGCCGCCCGTGTAGGTGTTCGTCCCGGTAAACACCGTCGTGCCGGCGCCGATCTGGTTCACCGCACCGCTGCCCGAGATCACGCCGGGATTGGTGATCGTCGTGCCGGACACGGGGTCGAACGCGAGCGTGGCGTTGTCGGTGACATTGCCGGCGATCGAGCCGTTGGTGGTGCCATTACCCAGCTGCAGCACACCGGTACTGATTGTGGTGCCGCCGGTGTACGTGCTGGCGCCAGTCAGCTCTGTCGTGCCGGCGCCGATCTGCGTCACCGCGCCGGTGCCCGAGATCACGCCGGGATTAGTGATCGTC
>JASHVB010000352.1 GCA_030039695.1 Acetobacteraceae bacterium | reverse complement strand
CGGCGCATGGTGTGGGCCTCGCGCCGCGGGGCGCCTCGGCGCCCTGAATAGATGTCTGACCTCGACCCCGACGGCATTGGCCAGAAGCGTCATGGTTTCCAGCGTGATGTTGTGGGCACCATTCTCAACTTCGGAGACGTGGTGCTGGGTGATACCGGGCCGCGCCGCTATCGCAATATCGTCCTGCGTTAGCTTGGCCTTGTTGCGGGCCCGCCGAAGGTTGGCACGGAACGTGACCCACAATTCCGCAGATGCGTCGCTGACAACCAGCGCATGGTTGCCTCCCTCATCACGCACGCGCCGATTGGATCCGCTCAATTCGCAACTCCCCCCTTTGCTCCTGTACCCCTGAGAAAGCTCGGGCCGTGGCTGATGTAAGCTGACCAGGCGGGCCAGCGCGCCGGCAGCGACCTTGTCTTCGACAGCCGCCTCCCCGCGATCGCCCGTGGCATCACATCGTTGCTATGGACAATGGCAACGCCGGAGGATGGCGGAACGCTGGCGAAGATAGTGTAAAGCTTCGCGCGATATGGGGTCGGTTTGGGCGAAGGGGAGTGAAGCTGTTTGTTTGCGACAATCCTGCTACTCTCAGGAGTTGATCGATTTTGGCTTTACAAGCATCTCATTTGCTTGATCGGGCGCTAGCAGGTATTGAGGATTTTGAAGCGGAATGCAGCGGCAGGTCACGTAGCCTTCGCTTGGCGGAAGCCGTCGGGAAATGCTGCGTTTTGCGGTCGCTCGCGCGGGACAGCGGAGCTGTGCGTAGGGTCCCAACACAAGACCGCAATGCCGAGGCCGAGCACCGTCACCGGCTCGGGTCGCGTGGCGGCGAAGGTCACAGATATCGTGTCGGTCGCACTGTTCTGATTGACGGTCCGTTCCTCGGGGTCGCGGCTGCTCCCGCCTGGATGTCGTAAATGTCGCCCTGTGGCGTTGCCAGCGTGCCGCCGATTTCGCTTTTCACCTGCACTGTTACGACACAGGGCGGACGAAACTCCGACCGGAGCTGGATCCGCCCGACAATGTGAGCATCTGTTGCTGAATCGCCATGATTGCGGCATGCGGTCCCGCGGGGGCCAGCGTTGCTCCGTGCGCAGCTACTCCGCGGCCAGCACCTTCCGTGGCGGTGTCTGCACCACCGGCGCCAGCTCTGGCGCGTTGAACGACGAGGCGCGGCGGTCGTTGGACACTGGCCGGTACATCGTATCCCGCTGCATCGGCACCCGGCCGATGCTGCGGATCAGTGTCTCCATCGACTCGGGCGGGTACTCCTGGCCGTGCTGGGTGCCGGCGGCGCGCGAGATGCTTTCGTTCATCAGCGTGCCGCCCATGTCGTTGGCGCCAGCGTTGAGGCACATCGCCGCGCCCTCCGGCCCCATCTTCACCCACGACGTCTGGATGTTGGTGATCAGTGGATGCAGCACCAAGCGCGCGATAGCGTGCATCAACACAGCCTCGCGCAGCGTTGGTCCCTTGCGTGCCATGCCGCGCAGATACATCGGCGCTTCCATGTGCACGAAAGGCAGCGGCACGAATTCCGTGAAGCCGCCGGTCTCTGCCTGCAGGTCGCGCAGTACCAGCAGGTGCCGCGCCCAGTTCAACGGGGATTCGACATGGCCGTACATGATCGTTGATGTCGTGCGCAGACCCAGCGCATGCGCTGCCCGCGCCACCGCAACCCATTGCGCGGTGTTGATCTTGTCCGGGCAGATGATGGCGCGGATTTCGTCGTCGAGGATTTCCGCTGCCGTGCCCGGCAAGGTGCCGAGTCCGGCCGCCTTCAGCTCGGAAAGAAACTCCGATAGCGACCGCCCCAGCGTCGCCGCGCCCTGCGTCACTTCCAGCGGCGAGAATGCGTGTATATGCATCCCCGGCACCGCCGCCTTGATCGCCTTGCAGATGCCGATATAGGTCGCTCCCGTATAGTCCGGATGGATGCCGCCTTGCAGGCAGACCTCCGTGGCGCCGCGATCCCAGGCTTCCTGCGCGCGGCGCACGATCTCATCCCAGTCGAGGTCGTATGGCGTGCCGCGTAGCGCCTCGTGCGTCTTGCCCTTGGAAAACGCGCAGAACTTGCAGCGGTAGTAGCAGATGTTGGTGTAGTTGATGTTACGGTTCACCACGTAGCGTACGACGTCACCGCTGACCGCCTGGCGTAATTCGTCGGCGGCGGCGGTGACGCGGCGGTAGTCGGCGTCGCGCGCCGAGAACAGGCGCACGATCTCCACTTCGTCCAGCCTGCGCCCGGCTGATGCTCTGGCGATCGTTGCCTGGATCATTGGATCGACGCCCTCGAGCAGGGCGGGTTTTGGCTGCGGCGCGATCGGGATGCCAGGCGCCCAGGCGTCGTCGCGTGCCCAGCCTTGGCTGTCGGCAAGCTGGCGCACGCGCGTTGCGACCGCGGGCGCAAACCAGCGTTCCGTCTGCGTTACGGCGCTGGGGTAGGCCGGCAGCCGCGCCACGAGGATCTTGCCCATCGCCGCAGTGCGGCGGGCGAGGTCGTCCAGGTGTGGCCATGGCGCCTCGGGGTTTACATGGTCCGGCGTGACCGGCGACACACCGCCCCAGTCGTCGATACCCGCCTCGATCAGTTTTTCATAGACACCAGGCGAAAGATTCGGCGGCGCCTGCACGTGTACGTCGTCCGGCAGGATCAGCCGCGCAACGGCGACGCTCCACAGCAGCTCGTCGAGGTCCGGATCGGGCGCATTCGCACGTTTGGTGTTCGCCTTGGCACGAAAGTTCTGCACGATCACTTCGCTGATATGGCCGTAGCGTTCGTGCAATTCGCAAATCGCCAGCAACGATTCCAGCCGTTCGGCGCGCGTCTCGCCAATGCCGATCAGGATGCCGGTGGTAAACGGCACGGCGAGCTCGCCGGCCAGCGCCATGGTCTCCAGCCGCGCCGTCGGGTGCTTGTCCGGGGATCCGTAATGCACCTGGCCCGGTTCACACAGCCGCGCACTGGAGGATTCCAGCATCACGCCCATGCTCGCGGAGACCTCTCGCAGCGCACCGATTTCGTCGCGCGTCATCACGCCAGGATTAACGTGCGGCAGCAGGCTGGTCTGCTTCAGTACCAGTGCACACATCTCGCGCAGATAGCCGATGGTGGTGTCGTGTCCGAGCGCAGCAAGCGCTTCGCGCGCGGCCCGGTAGCGGAGTTCCGGCTTATCGCCAAGCGTAAACAAGGCCTCCGTGCAGCCTGCAGCAGCACCTGCGCGCGCGATGGCAAGCACCTCATCGGCGGATAGGTAGGACGGATGGCCGGCACGCGGACGCTCGGCAAAGGTGCAGTAGTGGCACACGTCGCGGCACAGCTTGGTCAACGGGATGAACACCTTGCGCGAATAGGACACCAGCCGCCCGAACGCGGCGTCGCGCTTCGTGGCAGCCTGCGCCATCAGCTCGGGCAGCGGCGCGTGTTCCAGCCAGATCCGATTGGTGCTCATGCCTTGTGTATGACCTCTTCCGCGAAGCGCTGCATGACGTCGAGGGTCTCCTCGACCGTCGGGCGTTGCAGGTACAGGATCGTGTGCCGCGCGCCGACCTGCTCCAGCGCCGCGGCGTCCTCCAGCATGTCAGCACCGCTGCCCGAGAACAACTGCCGGCGGCCCTCGGCGTCGCGCTGTGCATGGAATATAGGCGGGGCGAACCACAAATAGCCGATATCGAGCGACACCGGATCGCGCTTCGCCCGTTCAGCGGCGCGATGCAGGTTGGCGATTCCCGCCTGCAGGCGGTCCGGTGTGTTCAGCCGCACGGTCTGATTGTTGGAGACCGGATACCATGCATCGCCAAGCCGCACCGCGCGGCGCATTGCGGCCGAGCTCTCGCCGCCGACCCAAATCGGCGGATGCGGGTTCGACGCCGGCCGCGGTGCGAACACCACGTTGTCGAAATTTGTGTATTTTCCTTGCAAAGACGGACGCTGTTGTGTCCACAGCACCTTCCATGCGCGCAAATATTCGTCGGTGACCGCACCGCGAGCCTCAAAAGGCGGGGTGCCGAGCCCGGCAAATTCCTCGCGCATCCAGCCGGAACCCACACCTGCGATGACACGTCCGCCGGACAGCACGTCGGCAGTCAGGAACAGTTTGGCGGCAAGTACGGCGGGACGGTACGGCACGACGGCCACGGAGGTCAGCAATTTGATGCGTTGCGTACAGCCGGCAAGAAAAGCGAGGGTCGCAATCGCATCGAAACATTCACCGGTCGCCGAGCCAGGCCATACACCGTCGGTGGTATAGGCATAGCGGTCACCGTGCTTCGACGGTACCAGCAGGTGATCGGCAACGCCGAGATAGGCGTAGCCCAGCGCCTCGGCACGCAGCGCCAAGGTCATGACGTTGTCGCGCGCAACGAAGCAGCCGCGCGTGCCAAGATGAATGCCGAAGTCCATTGACGCCCCCGATTGCGTCGCCCCGCGGCATCGTGTGCTATCGGCTCAGCCGGAGCAATTCAAGCAGGAGGAACAAATGCAGATCGGTTGCAGCGCGCCCACCAGCGGTCCACTGATCAACCCTGACAGTCTGCTGCGTGTTGCCACCGAAGCCGAGATGCTGGGCTTCGATTATGTCACGGTCAGCGACCATATCATGATTCCGACCAGCATCGCCTCGCGTTATCCGTACTCCGAATCGGGCGAGTTTCCCTCTGGCGCCGCGGCGCCGCGATTGGAGCAACTGACCGCGGCGACGTTCATTGCGGCGGCGACGTCGAAGTTGCGCATCGTCACCTCCGTGATGGTGGTGCCACACCGGCCGGCCGTGCTGACGGCGAAAATCCTGGCGACGCTCGATTACCTGTCGAAGGGCCGGCTAACGCTGGGGATCGGTGCCGGCTGGTGCAAAGAGGAATTCGAGGCGATCGGCACGCCGCCGTTCGACGACCGCGGCCATGTCACCGACGAATGGATGATGGTCTGCAAGGAGCTATGGACCAGCGACAAGCCGAAGTTTGACGGTAAATATGTTAAGTTTTCCGACGTGCTGTTTCCGCCGAAGCCGGTGCAGAAGGCGATCCCGATCTGGATCGGTGGCGAAAGTGGCCCGGCATTGCGTCGCACCGCGAAATATGGCGACGCTTGGTATCCGATCGGCACCAATCCGCAATTCCCGATGGACACGCTGACCCGATACAAAGCGAGTGTCGCCAAGCTGCGCGGCATGACAGAGAAGGCGGGGCGCAATCCGTCGGATGTCGGGTTAGCGTATCGAGTTTCCTCCAATCCCGAAGCTCAGCCCAAAGGCACCGTCGATGGCGAGCGTAAACTGTTTACCGGCGGCGCGGCTGATTATGCCGGCGACATCCGTGCTCTGTCGGAAGTCGGCGTCACCGCGTTCGATTTCGGTATGTTCGGCCCAACTCTGGCGGTCACGATCGACAACATGCGCCGGTTCCGCGACGAGGTGGTGGCAAAGGCGCGCTCGTAACGACCCCTTCCCGTTGCGGGAGGGGCTGGGTGAGGTGGGCTGCCTGCGCCACGCAGCGCTTGCTTCCAAGCCCTTTCGCGATAGTAGGAGAGGAAGCTCGGATGGAGAACTCCCATGCAGCTCGGCTTCAATGCCCCAACATCCGGGCCCATGATCGATCCCGACAGCCTGGTGCGAATCATCACTGAAGGCGAAGCGCTCGGCTTCGACTATGTGACAGTCAGCGACCACATCATGGTGCCGCGAAATTTAGAGTCGAGATATCCCTATACCAACACGGGCGAGTTTCCTGCCGGCCCTACTGCAGCCTGGCTCGAGCAGCTTGCCACGACCGCGTTCATCGCGGGGATCACGCAGAAGCTGCGGTTCGTCATGTCGGTCATGGTGGTACCGCACCGACCGGCGGTACTGACCGCCAAGATTCTCGCCACCATCGACCATCTGTCCAAAGGCCGCCTGACGCTCGGCATTGGTGTTGGCTGGTGCCGAGAGGAATTCGAGGCGATCAATGCTGCGCCGTTCGACGATCGCGCATACGTGACCGAGGAATGGATGGCGGTCTGCAAGGAACTGTGGACCGCGGACGAGCCCCGGTTCAAAGGCAAATACGTTAACTTCTCCGACGTACTGTTCGCGCCTAAGCCTCCGCAGCAACCGATCCCGATTTGGGTCGGCGGCGAGAGCGGTCCTGCTCTGCGGCGCACCGTGCGTTACGCCGACTGCTGGTATCCGGTTGGCACCAATCCGCAACTGCCGATGAACACGATCGCGCGTTTCAGAATGGGGATGGCGAAGCTGTGCGAGACGGCAGAGAAAGCAGGACGCGATCCATCCACCATTGCTGTTGCCCTGCGTGTTCTGGCAGGGCCCAGCGAAACGCGTCCTCGCCGCAGCATCGACGGCGCGGGCGAAATGTTCACTGGCGGCGCGGCCCATTACGCCGGCGACATCCGCGCCTTGCAGGATCTAGGCGTCTCCGCGGTCGACGTGCGACTGTTCGGGTCAACCACCAGCGCGACGATCGACAATATGCGGCGCTTCCGCGACGACGTGATAGCGAAGCTCGGTTAGAGAAGGAAACACCATATGCGCCTGGGCATCACTGTCGATATGTCGGGTCCTACCCCGAAGCTGAACATGGAGCGCGTGCTGGAAGCCGAGCACCTCGGATTTGAGCAGGCCTGGACCGGTGAGGCTTATGGCACCGACGCCGTCACGCCCGCGACCTGGATGCTGGCGTGCACCACGCGCCTGAAAGTTGGCACCGGCATCATGCAAATTCCTGCACGCACGCCGGCCTGCGCCGCGATGACGGCGATGACGTTACAGCACTTGTCTGGCGGGCGCTTCCTCTGCGGCCTGGGTGTGTCCGGCCCACAGGTCATCGAAGGCTGGCATGGGGTCCGCTTCGGCAAGCCGATGACGCGAACCAAGGAGTATATCGCGATCATCAGGCAGATCCTGGAACGCAAGGCACCACTGACCTTCAAAGGCGAGGAATACGAAATCCCCTACGCGGGACCCGACGCGACCGGTCTGGGCAAGCCACTGCGCAGCATCACGCATGGCGATCCGTCGCTGCGGTTCTATCTGGCGTCGATCACACCGGCCGGTTTGCGCACGGCCGGTGAATCGGCCGATGGCGTGTTGCCTATCTTTTATTCGCCGGAGCAACCCCGAATTGTGTCCGATCCGCTTCTGGACGGCATGAACAAAGCCGGCCGTCCACTCACACTGGAGAAATTCGACGTCGCGCCTTACGTGCGTACCAAGATGGGCCCCGACGTGGCGGCCTGCCGCGACCAGATCCGGCCAGAACTCGCACTCTATATCGGTGGAATGGGCGCGCGGGCAAAGAATTACTACAACGACGTGGCGATCAAGCTGGGCTACGAGGGTGCGGCTAAGACCATCCAGGCGCTCTATCTCGACGGTAAGAAGAACGAGGCCGCCGCTGCGGTGCCGGACAAGCTGATCGATGAAATTTCACTGGTAGGGCCTGCGGAAAGGATCAAGGACCGGCTCACCGCCTGGATGGATGTGGCGAAGTCCGGACAACTCGGCACGATTGTCCTGAAGGGCGCCAGTGTCGAAGCGATGCGCGTAGTGGCGGAGACGGTGCTCTAGGCAATGGCCAGCGACCTGTTCTGTATTCCTCCGGCCATCGGGCCAGCATGATCCTGATTGGACAGTACGATTCGCCATTCGTGCGGCGGGTTGCCATTGCGCTCCGGCTTTATGAGCTGGCGTTCGAGCACCGCCCGTGGTCGACGTTCAGCGACGGCGACCGTATCGCCGCGCTCAACCCATTGCGTCGCGTGCCGACGCTGGTGTTGGACAATGGCGAGGTGGTGATAGAGAGCGCAGCCATCCTTGACTATCTCGATGAAACGGTCGGGCCATCGCGCGCCATGATCGCACCTGGTGGCGATCTGCGGCGGCACGCACTGAAGGTCTGCGCGCTGGCGACGGGGCTTGCCGAAAAGGCTGTCAGTCTAGTTTACGAACAGGTGCTGCATCAGACGACTTCGGACCAATGGGTGGAGCGATGCCGGAGCCAGATTTTCGCTGCGCTGGACGCGCTGGAAGCCGATCGAGCGGGTAAGGCCAGTCGCTTCTGGGCCGGAGAAACCATCGGCCACGCTGACACCGCCATTGCCTGCGCCTTACGTTTCACCTGCGACGCGCATCCTGGCTTGTTTGATGCGAAGCGCTGGCCAGCATTGGCCTCGCACCTTGCGACCTGCGAACGGCTGCCGGTGTTTCAGGAGATCGCCCAGCCATTCAACCCTCCTCGCCGCTGAGGTTGTCGCTATGCCTTCGACGTTCAACGCGCACAGTGCCGTAGCCTATGAGCAAGTGATGGGGCGCTGGAGCCGGCGCCTTGCGCCATTGCTGATCTGCTTTGTGCGGGTGACGGACGGCGAGCGCATTCTCGATGTCGGCTGTGGCACCGGCAGTCTGACATTTGCATTGCCACGTGCTGCCGACATCTCGTCGGTGACCGGCATCGATTTTGCCCGGGCTTATGTGGAGTATGCGCGCGCTGCTAACGGCGATCCGCGCATCACACTTCAGCAGGGTGATGCCTGTGCCATGCCGTTCGAGTCGGCGCGCTTCGACCGCGCGATTGCCATGCTGTCGTTGCAGTTCATGCCGCAGCCCGACCAGGCGGTGGCGGAGATGCGGCGCGTGGTGCGCCCGGGCGGCGTTGTCGCCGCCGCGGTGTGGGATTCCTATGGCGGTATGCCATCAAACCGGATGTTCTGGGACGTTGCGGGCGTGCTGAATCCCGATGCGATCGTGCAGCGTGCCCCGATGTATTTCAACCCGATTGTGCAGCCTGGGGGGCTTGGCTCGCTATGGCGTCGCATCGGCCTGGCGGATGTCAGCGAAACTTCGCTGCTCGTCCGCATGGATTACGCGAACTTCGATGATTACTGGCAGCCTATCGCCTCTGGTGAGGGATCGCTCGGCCTGTATCACGCATCGCTGGATGTGGCGACGCAGACGGCGCTGCGCGAGCGCGTGCACACAGCGTTTCTGGGTGGTGCGGAGGACGGACCACGCAGTTTTTCGGCAGTGGCGCTGGCGTGCCGCGGGGTGGTGTGAAAGCCGCAAAGCATCCGGCTCCTCCTTGGTTAGCGGCGCATCGTTAGCCCACTGGCACGGTTCTGTCCCTGACACCACGGCGATCCAATTATCGGACTGGTACCAAAACGAGGAATGGTAGCGACAAAGAAATTACCAGCACCCACAACTCACTCTGATCACCACTCGTCCGACACGGCATCGCGTGCCTTTGCGACAACCGAGCACGCGGCGACTTATGGTTAGCGCGATCTTGCGCGGGAACTGAAAGACCATCGCACACCGACACCGCCATAGTGGTGCAGGTCGAAGTCGGTGGATGCTGCCCGGCGCTCGAGGCTAGCCCTCCCACTGCACGATATACAGCCCAGCATCGTAGTCCGTGAGGTAGACCAGTCCGTCCTGCGCTACGAAAAGATCCGCGGTGTGGCGGATTTTCGCCCGGCCACGCATCGGCTCCATCCAATGCGTCGGCTGCGGCGGGATGAAATAGCCGATCTCCTCCGGCCGGTACGGGTCGGCTATGTTGAACACACGCAGTCCGCCGCTCTGCCAGGTGGCGAAGATCGTCGTGGAGGACTGAAATGAACCGGGCCGGTTCTCGTGCAGGTTATGCGGCCCGAACTGACCGCCGAGCTTCAGATAATCCTGGTCGGACGGGATCGGCATGGTGGCAATGCTGACCGGATTGCTCTTTTCGCGGATGTCAAACAGCCAGGTGCGCTTATGTTGGCCTTCGACATCAATGTTCAGCACTGCCTCGTCCGCCACCACCAGCAAATCGCGGTCGTGCAGTGGCAGCGCGCTATGCGTGCCGCCGCCATAGGGCGGGCACCAGTTGCGCTGCGCGATCAGCCTCGGAGCCGATTTGTCCTTCACGTCCAGGATGGTCAGCCCACCGTCGCGCCAGCTGCCATATGCGATGTCATCGGCGACCACTGCGTGGTGCAGCGCCCAGCGGTTCTTCCATGTCGGAGCCTCGCCTCCGGCAGCGTGCATGCCGGGGATCCACCAGCGGCCCACTTCGCGCGGGTGCGTGGGTTCGTTCATGTCGATGATGATCAGGATGTGGTCGGTATATCCGTCCAGCAGTGCGGATGCATAGGCATAACGCCCGCCGGTCCACCAGATACGATGAAGGCCGAGTCCCGGTACCTCCATGAAGCCGATGGAACGCGGATTAGCCGGATCGGAAATGTCGTAAACTCGCATGCCGGCCGAGAAATCCTCGCCTCGCTTGCCGTAGCGCGCTGAGTCCACCTGATTCGACTGGCTGTAATATTCCTTCTGCGATAGCAGAGCCTTCAGGTCGAGCTCCTCGATGCACAGCAGCAGGTCGTTGGCGGCTTGCAGGTGCATGCACCAGGAATTCGGATGGATCGGCGCGAAGTTCACCGGCCTGGGGTTTCGCGGGTCGCGCACGTCGGTGACCATCACGCCGCGGCTGACCCGCGTGCCGATATATGCATGACCGCGCGAAACCATTACCTGCACACCGTCGCCGCGTCCGCCCTGGTCGGTGTGGCCGACGAAACTGACGTTGCGCGCGCCCTCCTGGACGATCATGGCTCTTGCCTCCCTGTGGTTTCCGTCGGCAGACTACCCCAGGTTGAGAAAGGATGTGAGCCATGCCGACCTATGTCATGCTGGCCAACTGGACCGACCAGGGTGTCCGCAACATCGATGAGAGCCCGCGCCGCGTCGATGCGGCGCGCAAGAACCTGGAGGACATGGGCGGCCGTTTCCTGTCCCTCTTCATGACGATGGGCGACTACGACCTGATTATCACCTATGATGCGCCGGACGATGCCGTGTCGGCGCGATTTACGCTACTGCTCGGCAAGCTGGGCAACGTTCGCACCAGGACGCTAAAGGCGTTTCCGGAGGAGGCTTACCGGCAGATCATCAACTCGCTGAGATAGTTAAATGGACATTAACGACCTGATCGCCATCGACGTCCACACCCACGCTGAAGTCTCCTGCCGCCAGCCGGCCGATGCGTTATGGCAACCGTACGAAGATGCCGCCAGCAAGTATTTCAAGGTCGGCAAGCGTCCGACGATTGCGGAAACGATCGCCTACTACAGGGAACGCAAGATCGGCCTGGTAATGTTCACTGTTGATTCCGAGTTCGAGGTTGGCAACCGCCGCATTCCAAACCAGGAGGTGGCCGATGCAGCGGCCGAGAATGCGGACATCATGATCGCCTTTGCCAGCATCGATCCGCACAAGGGCCACATGGGCGCGCGCGAAGCGGAGGCGCTGATCAAGGACGGCGTGATCCGTGGCTTCAAGTTCCATCCGACTATGCAGGGCTTCTTTCCGAATGACCGCATGGCGTACCGGATCTATGAAGTAATCGCGAAGCATAAACTGCCGGCCATCTTTCACAGCGGCCATTCCGGCATCGGCACCGGCATGCCGGGCGGCGGGGGGCTGCGGCTGAAATATTCAAACCCGATCTATCTGGATGATGTTGCGGTTGATTTTCCCGACATGACCATCATCATCGCGCATCCCTCCTGGCCCTGGCAGGACGAGGCGCTGTCAGTCTGCCTGCACAAGCCGAATGTGTATATCGACCTGTCAGGCTGGTCGCCGAAGTACTTTCCACCTCAGCTCGTGCAGTACTCGAACGGGCCGCTGCGCGACAAAATCCTGTTCGGATCCGATTGGCCGCTGATCGCGCCGGACCGCTGGATCAGCGAATTCAAGGCATCCGGTTTCAGGCCGGAAGTGCACGAGCTGATCATGAAGAAGAATGCAATCCGGGCACTGGGACTGGCCGGGTGATGCTGCCTGCTGTGATTGCGGGGAGCGACGCGACCGACCGAGCAATCTCCAGCGGGTTGCTTGGTCGGCCGCTTCGCTCGTCGCAATGACGGCAGGCCGACGTCACCACCCTGGATCGGCTGGGCGCAATCCCAGCAGCACCTTCCCGGCACTTTCATATTGACCCGGCAGGCCCGCGGCGTGTTGCACGGCCACATGCACATCGCGGAAATACCGCTCCAGCGGATTGCAGCTGTATACCGCATTGGTGCCCGCGGCATGGAACACCAGATCGACCGCGCGTACTGATTCATGCATTGCATGCACGATCGCCAGCCGTGCGTCGGCGACCATCGGCCCGGGATCCTCGGTGCCGTTCCGAATCGCGGCCCAAGCGCGCCCGACCGCCAAGAATAAGTAGGCGCGTGCTGCCTGGACGATCGCCGCCGCCTCCGCCACGCGAGTCTGCACCAGCGGACGCTCACGCAGCAAAGTAGTGGACATCGTCGAGCTTACGCGTCCGGCCAGCTCGACGAACGCATCGATCGCGCCACGCGCAATACCCAGCGCGTTCGCGGCTGTCCCCGTCCACAGCGAGATGAGCAGCATGCGCGGGTGGTACAGCGCGCCGGTCTCGCGCGGCGGCTCGGCCAGAGAATAGCTGTGCGTCGCCGGCACGAACACGTCGTCCACCGCAAAGTCGTGGCTGCCGGTCGCGCGGAGCCCGACCACAAACCACGTGTCCAGGATCGTCGCGGCCCCGGCCGGCACCCACATTGTGCGCGTCACCGGCGTCCCGGTCGGGGTCCGCCGTGGAGCGTCGGCGTCCATCACCACGCAGGTGCAGTTCAGCCAGCGAGCGCCGTGCACGCCGCTGGCGAAGTCCCATTGCCCGCTCACCAGCCAGCCGCCGTCAACCGTTCGGGCACGCCCCATCGCCCGGACCGAACCGG
>JASHVB010000351.1 GCA_030039695.1 Acetobacteraceae bacterium | reverse complement strand
GCGTCCGGGACTGCCACCGCGCCCACGCCTGCTACGCCCGCCGCGCCGCCTCCCGGCCTGTGGATCAATGGCATCCATCTCTACGCGCAAATCGAGGGTGGCATCACCCTCAATCCGGCTTACCCCGACGATGGCGTGAACTTCGGACGGCTGTTCGATGACCGCGCCAACGTGCCGGTGCTGAACCAGCTGATGCTGACAGCGACCAAGCCACTGAACAGCAGTGCCACAGGATTTGACTGGGGCTTCAAGCTACAGGGCATATATGGGGCGGATGCGCGGTATACGCACTTCCTTGGGGTATGGGATCAGAATCCAGGACCCGGCTACGAAAATCAGTTCGACATCTTCGAGGCCGATGTTCAGCTCCACGTGCCCTTCCCCACGGCCGGCGGCATGGACATGAAGATCGGTATGTTCCCGACGCCTCTCGGCTATGAAGGACTCGATCCGTCGGGAAATCCGTTCTATTCGCATTCCTATATTTTCAACTTCGGCCTGCCGTTTAAGCACACCGGCATTCTGACCACGTCGCATCTGACGCCGCTCGTTGATTTTTATCTCGGCATCGACACGGGCGTAAACACCACGTTCGGCTGCTGCAATGGCGACAACAACGGCGTACCCGGCGGGATCATTGGCTTCGGCCTGAACATGATGGGCGGCAATCTGACACTCGTCGCATTGTCCCACATGGGCCCAGAGAACCCGTCGCGCGCACTGACGCCGTTGGGCTTCAATGCCAATAGCTACATGCGCTACCTCAACGACGTGGTGCTGACGTGGAAGGTGAACAGCAAATTGACGCTGGTTACCGAGGCCAACCTGATCCGCGACGATTTCGCGGGCTTCTACACCAAGGGCGTTCCATCCCCGGCCAATGCGTTCGGCGTTGCACAGTACTTCGAGTATAGCATGAGCGATATCGTCACGTTCAACGCCCGCGCCGAGATCTACCGCGACGACAACGGCTTCTTCGTCACCGCGTTCCCCGCCAACAACGTGTTCGGTTTCACCAACTTCGTCCGCTCCGAACTCGGCCTGCCGTCTGTGTCCGTTGGCACCGGCGTTCCGACGACATACGGCGAGATCACCGTCGGCCTGACCTTCAAGCCGAACCTGCCGGCGCCGGTGACCGGCCTGCTGATCCGGCCGGAACTGCGGGTCGATTCGGCGCTGTCCGGCGGCCGTCCGTTCGGCAGCAATTTCAACGGAGCCAATCAGGTCACCCTTGCCTCCGACTTCGTGCTGACGTTCTGATTGCCGCGAGCATGCCTCTCCTGCTCAAGGCAGGAGAGGTCGGCGCGCAGCACTGGGTCAGAGACCAACCACTCATGTGTCACTTGTGGGTTTCGCAGACGCCGCGCAGACTACCTATGTAGCGACGTGATGCGCGGTGCGATATGATCAAGTCCTGGGTCTTCGAATTCTTCCCCACTCCGCACGAGCCCGGCACCGCCGACGATCCAGCTCGGTCCGCCGACTATTTCAACTGGTACGTCGATCTCTGGCCGCGCGCCGAACACCTCGGCTTTGAAGGCATCTTCTTCAGCGAGCACCATTTCGGCCCGGCTTACAGCCCCTCGCCTAACCTGCTGATCGCCCAGGTCGCGCTGCGCACGCGCAAGATCCGACTGGGCGTGATGGGCATCGTGCTGCCGTACTACCACCCGTGGCGCGTGGTGGAAGAGATCGGCATGCTGGATCACCTTACACAAGGGCGCCTGGAAATCGGCACTGCCGCCGGCATCCCACAAGAAATGGCACAAATCGGCCTGAGCGTCGCCGAGGCGCGCGAGCGCAACGACGAAGCGATCGAAATTCTAGACGCGGCACTGGCAAGCCCCGTCACTTCGCATCACGGCAAGTACTGGCAATTCACGAATCTGCGTCTGACGCCGCGCCCGCTCCAGCGACCGCACCCACCGAAATGGGTTACGGTTGTGAGCGAGGACTCTGCGCGCCAGGCGGCGCGACGCGGCGCGAAAATATGTACAGGCTTTCATCCGACCGACCGCGTGCGCCGGATATTCGACGCCTATCGCGAGGAAGCAACGCGCGTCGGCACCTCCAGCGGACCGGAGCAATTCGCACTGCGCCGGCAGATCACGATCGGACCGAACGATGCAGCAATGCGCACGGCCGGACGGGTGCGTGAAGCACAGGTGCGCACACGGTTGCTCGCGGACCCGCGTTTGTCGGCACCAGGTCGGGAAGCGCTCGATACGCCGGTTTCGCACGCCTTCACGATCGGCGCCGACGAATTCATCGCCGGCTCACCGGCAACTGTGGCGGAACAAGCGATCGCGCAATGCCGGGAGGTGGGCGCGGGACATTTCCTTGCGCTGTTCGATCGCAACGCGGAGCGCGAACAACTGCGCGATTCCTGGGACATTTTCGGCGACGCCGTTGTACCCGCGCTGCGCGCAGCGGCGGTGTAGCGGCCTGGTGTCATTCCAAGGAGCGGATCCTACAGCGTCAACCCGCCATCCACGGTAATCGTCTGGCCGGTCACCATCGCCGCCCCGAAGCCAAGGAACAATACCACTTCCGCCAGATCCTCCGGCTGACAACGGCGCTTGAGCAGCGCACGTTCGATCGATTGCTGCCGCTCTTCATTGGTCCACTCCACCATCCAAGAACTGTCCACCGCCCCAGGCGCGATCGCATTGACCCGCACTTCCGGCCCCAAGGCGCGCGCGAAGCTCTGCGTGAGACTGACGACGCCGGACTTTGTCGCGCTGTAGGCCAGGCTGGACCCCGCGCGCCCGAGCCCCGCGATCGATGCGGTGTTGACGATCGCGCCGCGCGCCACCTTCAGTGCCGGCCCAGCCGCCTTCGAACATCGGAAAACACCCAGCAGATTCGTCTCCAGAAGCTGCGACCATAGCTCTTCGGTGATCGAGCCTAGTTCGGGCGGCGGAATGCGTCGCCGCGTGCCGGGCGTGCCGGCGTTGTTGAACAACAGGTCCAGCCGGCCGAGCTTGTCGATCGCCGTCAGCACCATGCGCTCCGCGGTACCCGCCTCGCCAACGCTGCCGGGCGCCATGATCGCCTTGCCGCCCTCATCGATCAGCTTGTTAACCGCCTCCGGACCACGCGGATCGTCGGAAAGAAAATTCACCGCAACCGTCGCGCCGAAACTTGTCAGCATGCGCGCGGTGGCGAAGCCGATGCCGGACGCGCCGCCGGTCACCAGCGCGGTCTTGCCTTTCAGGTCGTACGTGATCATGTGCCCTCCATCGGCCCGATGCTGCGCAGCGCTTGCTTCAGCGCCAGCAGCTTGCGGTCGCGCTCCTGGAACAATGCCTCGGGTGAGCGGTTGCCCCAGTCGAAATAGCCTTTGCCCGACATGACGCCGGTGCGCCCGTCGGCGATCAGCGCATCCAGCGTCGCGCTGTGATCGCGCGGCACCGGTGGCGTGTAGCTGCGATTCTTCATGCCGTCCTGCATCAGCAGCAGACCAGTGAAGTCGGCCTTCGCCATGATGCCGAGAATCGGTATGCGCAACGCCAAGCCGTGGATGACCGAGTCGTCGATATCCTTTGGCGTCACCAATCCTTCGTCAAGCAGGCGGTATACCTCAAGCTGTATCGCCGCCTGCAGCCGGTTGGCGACATAGCCCTGCACCATCTGCTTGAACACGACCGGGACCTTGCCCATCGCTGCCACCATGTCGCGCACCGTGATGATGGCGACGGGATCGGTATGTGGCCCGGGGCACAAATCGACCAAGTCGCACAGATAGGGTGGCGTATACCAGTGGGCGACGATCGTCCGTTTCTGCAACCGATCAGGCAGCAACGGGAAGATATCGAGGTTACTGGTATTGCTGGCGAGGATGGCATCGGCATCCATCAATGCTTCGAGCTGGGCGTACAAGGCACGTTTTGCGTTGGGACGTTCGACAATCGCCTCCACGACCAGCTTCGCACCAGTTACGGTATTCGCCAATGACGGAATGCAGCGCACCGTGTGCGACAGGCGCTGGCCGTCCCAGGAGGCATCAACCTCGCCGGCCTCGACT
>JASHVB010000350.1 GCA_030039695.1 Acetobacteraceae bacterium | reverse complement strand
GTACAGCACCGCGCGGGTGCCCGGCCTCAGGCCATGCCACCCGAACGCCGCCTCCAGCTGCGGGATCGGCGGCATCATGAAGCGCAGCTTGGTCGACTGGTCGGAAAACTCGCCCTGGATGTCGAGGAAGTCCGCACCGGGGATGTGCGCCGCCTCGAACGCCGGCAACCCGGGCACCGCGACATAGGACACGTCGCTGCCCGGCGGCGGCGGCACGGTGGTGGTGGTGGTACAGTCATAGATGCGCAGCGACGAGTCACCGAGCAGGGCTGCAAGTTCACTGGTGCTGATCAAGGCCGGCGGGTCGCGCATGCTGCTCCTCCCTCGCTTTGCCGACGAGCCTAGCAGGAAACATGGCGCGTTCCGCGTCTCGCAATGACAGGAATGGCGGGACGTTGCATTCAGCCGCGGGTCGGCTGCAGGCCGATGGCGACTCGCATGTCCCACGCGCGGCAATGCTCGGCCGACATTTGCCATATGCCGTGCCATCCAGGCCCCATGGGTGAACGGTAACCGCGGCGCTGGACGCGCGGCAAACCCGGTGCGCAACGGTCGACACAACCAAGAAGCTGCGAGGAGCCGCTCCGAGGGTCCGCAATGGGTTGGGACCGGCCGTACCGTGTCGCGAACTCGAATGGCCGGACAGGGTCGAGACCAGACCGGCCGCTCGGGGAGGATTGCGGACTCTCGCGGCCCGGCTATCGCCGCTTGCCGTGGAATGGCGTTAATTGGTCTCAGACCAGCAGATCTCCACAGTCGAGATCGTCCGCAGCCAGCAGGATGCGCCCCAGATTATTCCACCAGATCCATGGCGGAATGTCGTTTGCCTCCTGCCAAACGGGCGTCGTGATCTGCCACAGCACCGACAAGCGGTAATCAGCATCCAGTGCGCGGCGGTCGTAGCCGCTGACACCGTGCGCGACGAGCGTTGCGTGGTAGTGGTCCAGGAGTCGCCGTTCCCTTTCGCGCCTGAGGTCGGGATACCAATGGACGGCCATCATGTAGGCGAGATCGGCCGAGCCGGTATCGATACGCCAGCCATCCCAGTCGAAAAAGCGAGTGTCATCGCTCCTCGTATCCCGCGGCAAAAAGCAATTCCAGACATGCGAGTCACCCTGAATGATGGTGAGGTTGCGACGCGTGGCATAGCGCTCGAGCAAACTGGGCGCCGCGTCAAACAATCGCTCGAAAAGGTCGCGTCGCTCGCGTGGCAAGCGGTCACCGATGCGGTCGGCAAATCGTGTGAACGTCTCGGCGAAAGTTTGCACCTTTCGGTGTAAGGCGTCGGTGTCAGGCAGGCTTCCCACAGAGACGCCCAGCCGGGAATCGTCCCACCATGCTGCGTGAAACTGCGCACGTGCACGCAAAATTGTCTCGCATTGTGCCATCGTCGGCGGCAATGGCCACTGCGTGGCGAGGACATGCGATTCGCTGAGATCCTCGAGCAGGATGTGCCATGCGTTTGTGTCCGAATCCCAGTTAGCGTCGAAGCAACGTGGCACGAGAAGAGCCGACGTCGCAGCGGCGACCTGAGTGTAGAACGCTACCTCCTGGCGTCCTGCGTTCCACGTCCCACCGGCACGCTTCGGAAGCCCGGTCTTGAGGATGACGGTTTTCGGAGCGTCAGAAGCACCTTGAGATGATAGGCGCAAACGTATCATCCGTGAGAGTATCGTGTCGCGCGAGCTTTCTACGACGACATCCGTGACACGGCCGTCGCCAAGCAGGCCGGCTCGGCGGAAGGCATCGGTGAGATGCTCGGTACTTGCTGCTATAGGCAATGGCTCCGCGGTCATGCCTGGCCCCTGAGGTAGGAAAACCTACACCGCCATTACGGTGTCGCGACCCCGACGGCAAGGCTTCCGTGACCACTTCGGGTGGAGAGCAGACGCACCATCAGTTTGACAAGCGCATCAGAGTATGTTTCCGCGTGGTCGCGCCGTTGTAGCCAGGCGGCCATAGGCATTTGATCTGAGGATGCGGAGGAGTGTTGGAGCGGCGGCACCTTTTGACGGTCGCGCTGAGCGCGCCAGCGATGAGCCAACGAACCAAGGTTTTTCCTCAACTCTTTGTATGACGCCTCGCCGTCGCGGTCAGCGATGGCAATCAAACCAAGCCGGCCCGTGGCATATGCGGGACGCTACGACCTGACGCCGCACAACAGGTTACAATTGGTCGCCAGCGACGGATACCTGGTAGTCAAACCGTCTGATAAAAGAGAGTTGGACACAGACTTATTTCCCGAGAGCGACACGCGATTTGTCAGGCGGGAAATCGACGCTACGGCGACATTCGAGCTGCGACAGGATGGGTCCGTTTGCCATCTCGTGTTGCGCCAAAATGGCCGAGCCTTTCGAATGCCATGGACGTGATGGTCTGAAATTGCCGAACCCACATAAGGACGATATATTGAACGACCGTTTCGGCTCGCGCGCAGGGTAGGCGCCCCGGAACAGCAGCGGCTTTGCGTGGTAAGCAAGAGGAACATCGAAACGTGAGCTGCCGCCACCCTCT
>JASHVB010000036.1 GCA_030039695.1 Acetobacteraceae bacterium | reverse complement strand
AGATTTTCGGTGGCGGCGCGCATGCGGCCCGTCGCGTTGATATCCAAGATTTCATGGTGACCTGTCCCGCCGCGCAGAACTTCGCCCAGGCGCTGGACTGGACAGCGGAGGTGTACCGCGCCGCCGGTGCGCTCATGGCGGAGAACGGCACGCTGGCCGGCGTCGCCGACGAAGGCGGCTGGTGGCCAGCCTTCGAGACCAACGAGCAAGCGCTGGAGACGTTGGTGCGGGCGATCGAAAGAGCCGGGCGCCAGCCGGGCACTGAGGTCGCCATCGCGCTCGACATTGCTGCGTCCGATTTCGGCCGCGGCGGCAAGTACAAGCTGGGCCTGGAAAAGCAGGAGCTGGACAGCGAGGCGATGGTGACGCTTCTCGCCGGCTGGGTTCGCCGCTACCCGATCGTGTCGATCGAAGACCCCCTCAGCGAGGACGACGATGTCGGCTTCGCCGCGTTCACCTCGGAAGTCGGTAACCGCATCCAGGTGGTTGGCGATGATTTCCTGGTTAGCCAGGCGTCGCGTGTGCGCGAAGCGGCACTACGGGGCGCGGCAAACTGCGTGCTGCTGAAACCGAACCAGCGCGGCACGCTGACCGAGACGCTGGATGCCTGGAAGGCGGCGCAGGAGGTCGGCTTCGCCGGCATCGTTTCCGCGCGTTCCGGCGAAACCGAGGACACCACGATCGTGCATCTCGCCGTCGGCTGGGGCGTGGGCCAGCTTAAGGTCGGCAGCTTCGCGCGCGGCGAGCGTATGGCGAAATGGAACGAAGCGCTGCGCATCGAACAGGCGCTGAGCGTCCGTGGCAGTTTCGCCGGACCGGCGGCGCTCGGCCGATCGAAGCGATGAACGTTTTGTTCCACTACGCCGCCGGACCCCAATTGACGGCGCGGCTTGCGGCAATTCCCGGTCTGAACATCAGCGCCTGCGCTGAACACGACGACGCACGGCTGATGCACCTGCTGGCCGAGACGGACGTGCTCTGGCACGTACTGAAGCCGTGCTCCGCGGCGATGATCGCGGCAGCAACCAGGCTGCGGCTGATCCAGAAGATCGGTGTCGGCGTAAACACGATCGACCTGGCGGCGGCAAAAGCGCGTGGCATCCCGGTCTGCAACCTGCCCGGCACCAACGCACCGGCCGTCGCCGAACTGACGCTTGCGCTGATGTTGACAACGCTGCGCCGTCTGCCGCGTTTCGATGCCGCGCTGCGTGGCGGTGTCTGGTCCGATCCGGTCATGCGGGACGGCCTGGGCGAGCTCGGCGGACGCACTGTTGGTCTGGTCGGTTACGGAGCGATTCCGCGCTTGCTCGCGCCGGTGCTGGCCGCGCTAGGGTGCCGCATTGTCTACACCTCGCGCAGTCCGAAGACTGATGCGATCGGCGAGCGACGCTCGCTCGATGCATTGCTGAGGGAATCCGACCTGATCAGCCTGCACGTACCGCTGACGCCGCAAACCGAGAAACTGATCAACGCCGCCGCACTCGCGCAGATGCGTCCCGGCGCCGTGCTGATCAACACGGCTCGCGGCGGCCTCGTGGATCAGATCGCGCTGACCGAAGCGCTCCGCACCGGGCGTCTTGGCGCAGCGGGTCTCGATGTTTTCGCCGAAGAACCGCTTGCGGCCAGCGATGCGCTGCTGTCGCTGCCGAACGTTGTGATCACCCCGCACATTGCCTGGCTCACCATGGGCACGTTCGAGCGCAGCTTCGGACTTGCTGCCGAAAATTGTCGCCGCATCGCCGCGGGCATCGAACTGTTGCACCGTGTTGCGTAGCGGCCCTCTACTTCCCGAGCTCTGCGCGAAAGATCGAGGTGCGAAGCATCGCAGATGAGGGAGCGTTCGTCCGTCCTCATGCCAACACTTCGTCTCCTCGCCGATGACCTGACCGGTGCACTCGACAGCGCCGCCCGCTTCGTCCCGTTAGTGGGACCCGTGCCAATCCTCCTGCGCGACGTTCCTCCCCCGCCCACCGCCGGCATCGACTCGGCCACCCGCGAGTGCGACCCACCGACCGCCGCCACGATCGTGTCGGGTCTGGCGCGACATCTGCGGGATGCCGACATCGCCTTCAAGAAGATCGACAGCCTGTTGCGTGGCAATCTCGCCGCCGAGCTCGCCGCCTGCATGCCGCACTTCGAGCATTGCGTCCTGGCCCCGGCCTTCCCGTTCCAGGGCCGCACCACCCGTGATGGTCGCCAGCGCCTGCACGGCAGGGACGTGGGCATCGACGTGCCGTCGCAACTGCGCGCCCACGGTCTCGACATCCCGTTCCTCGATGCCGTAACCGATACTGACCTCGCGGCCATCGTCGCGGAACATCGTGCCCGGCCGGGCCGCATCCTTTGGTGCGGCACCGGCGGCCTGGCCGGCGCGCTTGCGGGCCACCGTCCGGTACCATGCCCCGCACTTCGGCGGCCAATTCTCGCGCTGGTCGGCTCGGACCATGACGTTGCCAGCGCCCAGCTCGCGGCGACGGAACCCCACCTGCATCGCATCGCTGCCGGCTCCGCGGCGGAGCGCGCCGCGCTCGAGCGTTCCCTGAACGCCGGCGCCGCGGCGGTGTGCATGGCACTCCCATCGGACATGTCTCGCTCCGAAGCCGCCCGTCGCATCGCCGCCGCCTTCGCCAGCGTGCTGGCGGCGCTGCCACCCCCCGGCACCCTGTTCATTTCCGGGGGAGAAACCCTCCGTGGCCTGTGCAATTCCCTTCTGATCCAGCGTCTGGAGGTCGATGGCGAGCTGATGCCCGGCGTGCCGACCTCGGTCCTGCGCGGTGGCGCGTGGGACGGCCAGCGCGTCGTCTCTAAGTCCGGCGCATTCGGCGATGCCCGACTGCTGGCACGGCTGTTTGCGGGGTGACGCTTTGTCACGCAGACTTGAACCCTTCGTTGCCTATGTTAATCGAACCCGCGCCCATTCAGGGCACGATCGCCGTGTTGTCCAACCACGGGCTATCCGGCCATATCTGCGACCGATTAACGTTGCAGGAGGGGAAAACGGCTGTGGACGAGCCAGGCCAGGTCGCGGGGAACGATCGGGCGTGCGGCGCCCGCCGCTTAAGCTTTCTGGCGCCGGCCTGTTGGGGGGGACATCGCTCCCTCCTGGCGCGACGGTGTAGCGCGGCGATGGTCCTGGCCTGCCTGGCGCTGTGTGCGCGCCCTGCGACGTCCGGCGCCCAGGACGACACGCCGGAGCGTGCGCTCAAGGCGACGTACCTCTACAAATTCGCCCCGTTCGTCGATTGGCCTGACCCAACCGCGGAATTCCCGTCCGGTGCATTCCGCATCTGCGTCGTGGGCGGCCAGACGTTCCGCGGCATGCTGGATCGCGCGGTCCAGGGCCATACCATCGCCGGTCGGCCCATCGCGATCCAGCGCTTCTCCTCGGTTACCAGAAATCCCGGGTGTTCTGTGATGTTCGTCACCGGCCCCGATGCGCAGTCTGTGGCACAGACACTCGCCGTCGTGCGCGGCTCACCGGTGCTGACCGTGACGGATGGAGCGCAGGAGCCGGAAGATTCTGGGATCATCAATTTCGTGATCGAGGACAGCCGCGTCCGCTTTGAGATCAACGCACAGGCGGCCGCGGCCAATCGCCTGACGATCAGCTCCAAGCTCCTGAGTCTCGCGACGAGGGTTACGGGGAGAGATCAAATACGATGAGCCCCCTTGCCACGCCGCGGCTCTGGAAACTGACCCCGGCAATCGCGCTGATATCGGTCATTGCGCTGCTCGTCGCCGGCGTGCTGATGGCACGCTTCATCGACCGGTCGACGACACGTCAACAGGTCAGTCAAGTCAGCGCTCAGGCGCGCGTGCTCGCTTCAACGGTCACCGCTGCGTTGGCGTTCAACGATCAGAAAGCGGCACAGGAATACGTCAACGCGATCCGCGCCAACCCCGAGGTCGAGGCCGCCGCTGTCTATGACCTCAAGGGCAATCTTTTCGCCAGCTACCCCGCCAAGGGCGTCAATCTGCCACGGCATGTCGTACCCGCCCCACCGACGATTTCGCATGACCGCTTGGAGGTTGCCGTGCCGGTGGTGCAGCGGGGGACGGCTCTCGGCACAGTCTACTTGCGCAGCTACACCGAACCGATGGCGCGCCGCGTGCAGCGCTATGGTTTGATTGCACTGCTGGTAACCATGGTGTCGGTCGTCGTCGCCGTTCTCGCTGTGACGCACCGGGCACTCAGTCGCGCGCATCTGGAACTGGCGGCGCACGCCGCGGAACTGGCGACCGTCAATCACGACCTGGAGATGCAAATCGGGCAGCGGGAGAAGGTGGAAGAAGCGCTGCGACAGGCGCAGAAAATGGAGGCGATCGGGCAGCTGACCGGCGGCGTCGCGCACGACTTCAACAATCTGCTGCAAGTGATACTCGGCAATCTGGAGCGGCTCGCACCGCGCTTGCGCGGAACCGGTGCCGACGACGAACTGCGCCGGCTGATCGATGCCGCCAGCCGCGCCGCCGCTCGCGCCGCGACGCTGACCCAGCGGCTGCTCGCCTTCTCCAGGCGCCAGCCGCTGATGCCGACCACGCTCGACGTGAACCGGCTGGTCGTCGGCATGTCTGAATTGATCAGCCGCACCCTTGGCGAAGCGATTCGCACCGAGACCCTGCTGTCCGGCAATGTCTGGCGCGTATCGGCCGACGAGAATCAGCTTGAGAGCGCATTGCTGAACCTCGCTGTGAACGCACGCGACGCCATGCCGACAGGGGGGCGGCTCACCATTGAAACGCGGAACGTCACACTGGACGAAGCCTATGCCGGTTCACAGGACGGGGTACAGCCGGGCGACTATGTGCAGATCGCGGTCACCGATACCGGCACGGGCATGACCAAGGACGTCGTGGAGCGCGCTTTCGATCCGTTCTTCACCACGAAGGGCATCGGCCAGGGCACGGGCCTTGGTCTCTCCCAGGTCTACGGCTTCGTCAGGCAATCCGGAGGCCATGTGCGGATCTACAGCAAGCCGGACCAGGGGACGACGGTGAAGCTTTATCTGCCGCGGCAACCGGCGGTGCCGGTGCGCGAATCGACCTCGATGCCGGCCCCAGTGCCGCGCGGCGTCAGCACCGAGACCATCCTGGTGGTCGAGGATGAACCGGATGTCCGAGTGTTCGCCCGTGACACACTCCGTGGTCTCGGCTACGGCGTGCGCGAGGCAGGCGACAGCAAGGCGGCGCTCGATATCATCGAGCATGAGCCCGAGGTGCGGCTGCTGTTGACTGATATTGGCCTGCCCGGCGGCATCGACGGACGCGAGCTTGCGGACGAAGTGCGCCGCCGCCGGCCAGACCTGAAGGTCTTGTTCACCACCGGCTACGCACGCGACGCCACGATCCGCAATGTCCGCCCGGGCACGACGGTCGAGTTGCTCAGCAAGCCGTTCAATGCCGCGGAACTCGCACGCAAGGTCCGCACTGTGCTTGATCTCTAGCGCGATGGCGGGCCCCGCTCCGATGGGTATCGCGCTTGCCGAAGCCCGCGCTGCCGCGGTGCGCGGCGAAGTGCCGGTCGGCGCGGTGGTCGTCGCATCCGACGGCGCGGTGCTCGCGCGCGCCGGCAATGAGGTGGAGGCGCGGCGCGATGCATCCGCCCACGCCGAGATGCTGGCCTTACGTGCCGCGGCGGCGCGGCGCGGCGAGCCGCGCCTGCGGGACTGCGATCTGTTCGTGACGCTGGAGCCGTGCCCGATGTGCGCTCAGGCGATCAGCCTCTTCCGCATCCGCCGCTTGGTGTTCGGCGCCTATGACTCAAAAGGCGGCGGCGTGGAACATGGCGCGCGCGTGTTTGGTGCCACATCGTGCTTTCACCGCCCAGAGGTGATCGGCGGCGTGCGCGAGGCCGAGGCCGCGGCGCTGTTACAGGATTTCTTCGGCCAGCGGCGATAGCGAGGCAATGACGCCCGCGCCGTGCCTTCAGTGCCGCGGATGCGTGCGCGCAATCGGCAATGAGCCACGCGATCAAGGCTTTTGAGAGCGCCCTCTGGCATCCAGCTCATACAAACGGCCGTATCCAATGACCGGGTTCGACCCATCGTAGACACCCGACCGCCGAGCCCACGATCCACAAAGCGGTCACTCGCTGGTTGGGACGCTGGACTGACGGAAGTTTTCGTCCGTTCCGGAGTCATCACGGCGAGGTAGGCTCTGTTCAAAACGGGGCCTTTTTGAGTGCGAATTCAAGAACTCCGATACAGTTGGCTGTGTCTTGAAAAACCTGACTTCAGGGAATGCGGGCGGCTCTCCGATCTCGTCCGTTCTGATGCAGCATCAGACCCTCGGCTTGTCCATGTGGACCCAACTCGAACGTGATTTGCGCGTCGACCGCTCGGAGGAAAAACTGCGTTCCGCCTTCGGGAAATATCTCAAGTTCCCGCTGGCCCGTGGCCTGCACCATCAAACGGCCATCCGTCGATGTGACGGTGATAATGAACTGCGGTGTTAGCGCATAGCGTCCGATATAGCCCGCAAACTCGGCTGGATCCGTTGGAACCTGTTGACGCGAGGGGGGAATTGGAAAAGCGGCGTTGATCAGATGCCGCCCGAGCTGCGCGGTTCGATCGCCGCCAGCTGCA
>JASHVB010000349.1 GCA_030039695.1 Acetobacteraceae bacterium | reverse complement strand
TCATTCTGGCGGCGCGCGTCGGCGGCGGCGGGCGTCATCCTGTTTCGTGTCCTGCCGGTCGCTGCTCCGATCATGTTTGCCTATGTCGCGACAGCCGCGGATCAGCCATTCCCCTACCGATTGAGTTGGCTGTTCTACTTCGCCGCGGAATCCATCGTGATCGTGTTCACGATGGGCGCACTGGTGACCACGGTATTTTCGCCTTGGGCCCCGCATTGGCGTCTTGTCGCCGTCTCGGATGCAGTGGCTGTCCGTATTTGCGGTCTCGTGATCCTGTTGGCGTTCGTCTACAGCGCGGCAGCGTGGCTCTACGCCGCAACCCTCCTGGTACGGGCGCCGTTCGCACTGGTGATCGCGGTGGTATTGCCGTCGAGCCTGCTTTTGGCGGGTCTCGTGGTCGCCATTCTCCGCACCCCAATAGGAGAGAAGGACCCGCCAGGATCGTCGATGTTGCTGTTCCGAACGATCCGATCGCTGGTGTGGATCATTGTCACCGCGATCGTCGTGTGTGCGCTGACTGGTTACCTGGCATTGGCGCATTTTCTCGCGCAGCAGTTAGTTGTAACCGGGTTGATCCTCGTCTCGGTCTATCTGATGCTCGTGTGGATCGACGGTCTCGCGCAATGTATAAGCGACGACAGTGCCACGCTGGGGCGGTGGCTGAGCGAGCGCGGAAAGCTTGAACAGGGACGACGCGAGCAGCTCGCGCTACCGGTCAAACTGCTGTTGAAGCTCGCTGTTCTGATTGTGGCCGTGCCATTCATAATGCTGCAATGGGGCTATACGCGGCCCGATATCGAGGAATGGTATCGTCAGCTATTCTTTGGTTTTCACATCGCCGACACGCAGGTGACATTGGGCGCACTGGCGGCCTCGGTGATCGTTTTCACTGTCGGCTACGCAGCGGCCCGGCTGTTTCAAGGTTGGTTGGACATCCAAGTGCTGCAGCCAGCCGGCCTTTCAGGCGGCGTTCGTCATTCGATTCGGACGGCCGTTGGCTATCTCGGGATCCTGATCGCCGCCCTCGCGGCTTTCTCCTACGCAGGCTTTAGTCTGTCCAGCCTCGCTATTGTGGCCGGTGCTTTCTCGATCGGCATTGGCTTCGGGCTGCAAAACATTGTCAACAACTTCGTCTCCGGCCTTATCCTGCTCGTCGAGCGTCCCGTCAGAGTCGGCGACCTTGTGGTCGTCGGTGGAGAAGAGGGGTACGTGCGCAAGATCAGCGTGCGCTCCACGGAACTTGAGACATTCGATCACGCCAACGTGCTCATTCCAAACTCGGCGTTTATTTCGGAGAAGGTAAAAAACTGGACGCTTCACAACCGCGTTGGTCGCATCGAGATCTCGGTTGGGACGGCATACGAGTGCGATCCCGGTGAGGTCAGGGACGTGCTCCTTCGGGTTGCGCACGAGCACCCCGATGTTCTCAGAAACCCGGAGCCAATCGTCGAACTGACGGGGTTCGGTGGGTCGAGCATCAACTTTGCGCTCTACGTATTCGTAGAGCTCCACAACATCGCCAGACCAATGAGGATACGCACAGATCTGTCTATCGCGATTTTCCGCACTTTTGCGGCGAACGGGATCGCAATACCGTTCACTCGGGCAGACATCAGGATTCGCAACATCGATCAGCTGCGCGAAGCGATTGGGTGATTGCGGGTGGTGGGGAGCGTGGACAGATGCGTGCCGTCAGGCTGATCTCATTCCGGCGTCGGCCACCTCATGTTGTTCGCTGATCTATCTCCTGGCGACCCCGGGCCTACAACAGGCGCACCGTCGGCAATCTAGGCCCCCAAAAGCGTTGTCAGAGTCGGCAAAGACGCCGCCTGAAGGACATGCGGGCCCTTTTTCGGCCCCGCATACGTTCCGCTGAAACGCTCCTCGCCGCACCTGACCCGCGCGTCAGAAGCTGCTGCCGGCTTTGGGCAACGGGTGGATGCCGTGTTGATTTCTATAATCTGATCATACGTTTGACCCATTAGCATTTGAGCCGCGCCGCTGTTCGTGCCGCGTGCTGTTGGCGCGGGACCGAGAGCTGGGAGGGGGCCCGTCCTCGACTGGCCGACGGGTATCCGGCGCGGTCCGGGCCCGAGCATATGCGGCGTTGATCCGGCTCATCTGCACCTCGGTACCACCCTGGTCGGGATGGTAGCGAAGGGCGAGCCGGCGCATGGCGAGGCGGACGGTGCCGACCTCGGCGTTCGGTGAGACGTCGAGGCTTTCGTCCTAGGCGCGCGCATAACCTCGACGGCGCGAAATATGCCACACGCCGCGCCGACCGCTGAACCGGTGTCGTGGAGACTTCCGGGGGTAGACTATTGAATTTGCTCAGTTTTTCGTCCCAATCGCCGAAGTCGGGCCAACGGACCGGCGGGCTGGCCGGGGTGGCCATTCGTGCATCGATCCAGAGGTCGTCCGTGGTTGTCAGCCGCCTGCACCGGTTGTCGTTCCTCCTTCGACGGCCGATGATGGCCCGCCAAGGGAGGATGATGGCGCAATGCGGATCGGCTTTGTTGGCACTGGAACGATGGGGACCCCGATCGCGGGATGTCTGATCCGCGCCGGCCATTCGCTCTCGGTTTACGACCGTCGCCCGGAAGCCACAGCCTCTCTGTGCGCACAAGGAGCGGTCCATGTCGATAGCGCCTTCGCCGCAGCGCGTGACAACGAGGTCGTTTTCACCTCGCTGCCCGGACCTGCTGAATTCGGGGCGGCGATGTTGGAACCGCAAGTGGGCGTCGTCGCGGGATTGCAATCAGGTGCCGTCCATATCGACCTGACCACCAATGCGCCAAATACCGTCGCCCACATCGCTGCGGCGTGCCAGTCACGCGGGGTCGAGCTGATTGATGCGCCGGTCAGCGGCCGCCCACCCTCGATGACGGTGATGGTCGGCGCCAGCGATGCCGCGTTTGTGAGGTATCGACCGTTGTTCGAGGCCATTGCCGCCAACGTGTTTCATGTTGGCCCCAGCGG
>JASHVB010000348.1 GCA_030039695.1 Acetobacteraceae bacterium | reverse complement strand
TGTGCAACTTCCGGGGTCAGGTCGAAGTCGTTCGTTGTGCCCAGCACTTGCGCCCGGTTCAGCATCATGTTCACACCGCGAGACAGCGCCACTTGTTGCGCCACCTGCTCCAGCGTGCGGTTGATCTGCGCCATGACGTACTGGCCGGCTTCCTGAATGATCTGATTGCGCTCACCGAATTCACGGCGGGAATTGGCGATGCGGTCTTGCAGCTCGCGCTCCTTTTGGCGGATTTGCTCCGGGCTCAGCTTCGCCCGCTGATTGGCCAGCGTCTGACCCATATTGCGCAGCGTGACCTGCTCCCGCTGGGCGTCGTCGTCCAGTTTCTTGTGCCGATCAGTTAGGACCTTGTCGGCCTGCTGATAGGCTGTGGACACGCGCAGCACATCGGGGATCGAAAGGACCCCGATAATGGCGGCGGGCGTCGGCGGCCCCTTGGGCACGGGCGGGATCTTCGGCGCCTCAGGCAATTGCACGCGGACCTGCGTCTGTGCGGCGCCTGCCTCCGGGGCTGGCGCGATCGTCGTTTCGTCATTGGCGACACCCGGCGCGGCCGCACGTGCCGGGCGGGCCGGGGCCGCCGCGCGCGGCTGGCCAGGCACAAACCAGCCGGGCCCTTGCTGGGGCTGCTGGGCCAGGGCTGGCCACGGTTGCACAAGAAGCACCAGGGCCGCGAGGGTGCCGGCGAGCGAAAGGTGGGGATTGAACACTAGAACCTCGTACCAAATCCAAAGCGGAAGATCTGCGTCTGATCGTGGTCTTGCTTCACCACGAACGGCGTCAAGTCAATGTTTATCAGCCCGAAAGAACTGTTCCAGGTGATTCCGAAGCCGAAGCCCGCGCGGGCAGGACCGGAGTTGTTGGCGATCTGGCAAGGCTGCCCGTTCGACTCGACGCAGGTGTGGATGTTATGAAAACTGGCCTCGGTCAAGCCGCCCAAGTCGGCGAAGACATGCCCCGAGATCCCGAGATCCCGCGACACCGGCAGCGGGAACCGCAGCTCAGTCGTGTCCGTCCAGATGAACCGCCCGCCCAGCGGATCGCCAGAGACGGCGTCATGCGGCCCGGCGCCCCCGTCCTCGAAGCCGCGCAGATTGTCGCCTCCCAGGAAAAACCGGTCAATGATCTGTTCCTGGTGGCCAAGCTCAAACAACTGGCCGACGCCGGCTGCGAGCTTGATGTCCCAATCGGAATTGCCGGTAAACCGCTCGAGCGGGATGTAGTAGCTGGCGTTAGCGCTTGCGCGGACATAAGTCTCGTCACCGCCGACCCCGGCAAAATCGCTGCCGAGGGTGACGAGGTAGCCAGAGTGCGGATCAATTTTGCTGTCGCGGTAGTCGAGCGAAATCTGCTGGCCGACCTGTGAGAGCAACGTGGTGCCGGCCTCGTTGAGAATGAAGGGGCTGGCGGTGGAAATCACGTTGAACACGGTCCGGTTGGCCAGCGTGTAGTTCCAGACCTGCTGGAGGTGATCGTTGATGTTGTAGCCAAGCCGCGTGTCAAAGCCCTGCCGCCGCTCATCGTACGGCTCGGTCCCGAGGTAGTTGGTCTGGACGAAGAAAACGTCGGCGCCCGCGATCAGGTTGCGGTCGAGGAAGTAGGGATCGGTGGTGGACAGATCAATCGACGTGCTCTTCACCGCCAGCACGCCGTTGATGCTGGCGGAGATGCCGCTGCCAACCAGGTTGTGCTCGCCCAAGCCGATGTCGAGCAGGGGACCGACGTCGGTCGAGTAGCCGCCGCCGAACGTCAGCTCACCGGTCGACTTCTCTTCCACCGTGGTGTTGATGATCGCCTTGTCCGGCGCCGATCCGGGGGTCGGCACAATATCGACCTTGCTGAAGAAGTTCAGATCCTGCAGGCGCTGCCGGGTCTGACGGATTGCCTCAGCGCTGAACGGATCGCCTTCAGCGAGCAGGAACTGGCGGCGGATGACCTTGTCCTGCGTACGGGTGTTGCCGACGATATTGATGCGCTCCACATAGACGCGCGGTCCTTCGCCCACATCGAAGGTCAGGTTGACGATGTGCTTCACCGGGTCACGGTCGACCCGCGGCCTGACGTTGACGAAGGCGTATCCGCGCGAGCGGACATCATCCTCGATCGCGTCCGAGCTGCGTTGGACCGCGTCGCCGTCGTACCAGTCTCCCTCGTCGAGCTTCAGGTCCTTGCGCAGTGTATCGCCGGGGAGATGCGGAAGTTGCGAGTTGATGGTGAGCTTGCCGACGCGGTAGCGCTCGCCTTCGTGGAGGACGAAGGTGAGGAAGAAGCCCTTGCGGTCGGGCGAAAGTTCCGACGTCGCGCTGAGAATGTCCACATCGACATAGCCCTGCTTGAGGTAGAAGTTGCGCAGCAGTGCCTTGTCCAGGTTCAGCCGTTCCGGATCGTACTGGTCGGACGTTGAAAGGAAGCGCCACCAGCGTTGCTCACGACTCTCGATCACATCTGCCAGCCGGCTCTGACTGAACACGTGGTTGCCGACGAAGCTGATCTTGGCGATCAGCGTCGAAGCGCCGTCGTTGATGTCGTAGACGACGTCGAC
>JASHVB010000347.1 GCA_030039695.1 Acetobacteraceae bacterium | reverse complement strand
GAAATTCTCCGGGTTGATGGCGAAAGTGTTTATCGGGTGCCGCCTCTTGACGTCCCGGAACGAGGGACATCACGCGATATTCTCGATCACAGCGCGGTCGAGCTGTTCGTCGCCAGGGTAAGGGCGCTCGACTTTTCACCGAATGCCGGCGAACTGCCGCTTATCGCCTCGATCTGCCGGCGCCTCGACGGCATTCCGCTGGCGATCGAGTTTGCGGCTGCCCGAGCGGCGTCCCTGGGCGTCGAGCAGGTCGCGAGCGGATTGCAGGATCGATTTGCCATGCTGACGAATGGGCGCCGGACCGCGCTGCCCAAACATCGGACGCTGCGCGCGACACTTGATTGGAGCTACCAACTGCTGACTGACGCGGAGCGTGACCTGCTGCGTCGCCTCGCCATCTTCGCCGGCCCGTTCTCGTTGGAGGCGGCGTGCGCGGTGGCGGCGGAGGGCACGAGCGATGCCGAACTCGCCGATGGCATCGCGGGATTGGTGGGCAAGTCGCTGATGTTCGGAAGCACGGAGCCGGTGGTCGAATTTCGTTTGCTCGAAACGACCCGCGTCTATGCCATGGAACGGTTGGCGGAAAGTAGTGCCCTCGCAGAGGTCGCGCGCCGTCACGCGACATACTTCCTGAATGTGCTCGGGCACCTCGAGGACGAGCTGCGGTCAAACCCACCGGACAAATACCTGACCGCGTTTCGCCGTCACGCCGATGAGGTGCATGGTGCGCTGGAATGGGCGTTTTCGCGCACCGGTGACCCCGCGATTGGGCTGGCACTGACGCTCGCGGCGGAGCCTTTGTGGTTCGAGTTGTTCCAGCTGGACGCGGCGCGCGGCCGCCTGGAACAGGCGTTGTCCCGTGCCGACGTGGGCTCGGACGTCGAAATGCGGCTTCGTATCGCATTGGCCCGTGTACTTTGGTACTCGGCCCCGGAGAGCAATGCCATCGAGCCGGCGTCTGTACGCGCGCTGGAGATCGCCGAACGTACGGGCGCGACCGACGCGCAGATCCAGGCACTCTGGGGGATCTGGGCGGCACGACGTGGCCACGGCGATTACCCCGCCGCGCTTGACACGGCACACCGTTACGCGGAAACCGCCGCAAAGGCGGGAAACGTCGGCGCGATACATCTTGGTGACCGCATCCTGGGATGGACCCATCATTTCATGGGCCATCACGCGATTGCGCGCGAATTCGCAGAACGCGCGCTCGGCCAACCGCACCACTTTGACCCGACATCGGGCATCGGCTTCCAGGTCGAAACCCCGGCCGCGATGGCGTGTCTGTTGGCTCGTATTCTGTGGCTGACTGGCTTCCCCGACCAGGCAAAGGTCGCAGCAAACAAGGCCGTGGTGGCCGCAGCGAACAGCGGGCATTCGTATTCGGTGTGCTATGCCATTTCGGTCGGTGGGCTACCGGTGGCGCTGTGGACTGGCGATATGGGCGAGGCACGGCGCCTTTTCGATCTGTTGGTTGCCCGTGCCGGCGGGATGCCGCGCATGGAACTGCGCGTGTCGGCGTTCGCGCGCTTGCTGACATTGCGCGACGGTGATTCGGATGCGGCGCTGATCGCGTCATTCATCGAGTCGCATGGGGATACTGCCCTCATCCCCCCGTTCGCCGACCTCGACCGCAACGCGGTTATCGGGGTGCCGTTGCCGCGTGAAGAGCCGAGCAATGCGACGTGGAACGCGCCGGAGGCGCTGCGCGTCGATGCGGAATTGTTGCTTTGGCACGCCGCACCGGGCGCCGTCGCGGCCGCGGAAGCGAAGCTGCTGCGCGCCCTGGAGATCGCGCAAGAGCAGTCGGCATTGTCTTGGGAACTGCGCGCTGCGACGAGTCTTGCGCGGCTGTGGCGGCGTCACGGCCGAGCCCCTGAGGCGTGTGAGCTGATGACAGCGACGTTCGGAAAGTTCAGGGAGGGCTTCGGCACCAGTGACCTGATCGACGCGAGGAAGCTGATCGCGGACCTAAAAGCGGACGTGCTGAGTTGACGATCGCGCTCCGGCCTCCCCGGGGAAGCCGGCTCCCCCAATCCTGACAATCGGATCGCGTACGGCAGTGTCCGCTCTGGAGGCGCTGGCCGAACCGCCTGGTTGACCGGCATAGGTCGAGACCAGACCCGCAGGCGGGAGGTGGATTGCGGACCTTAGCAGTGAAACACATTTCAGCCGCTGGACTATAATGGCTGATGACTGAACACGCCCGTCCCTGCCGTTACGGTCCATTCCGTGCAGGGAGGGCGGCGCTGCCGCCGCGATCGACGAGATCGGTGCGGATGTGCTTGAGCATTTCGATGCCGAGCGATTCTGGCCTGCGCATCCGCTTGATGAGGATATCAGGGACGGCCATAACAGCTTCTATTTCGGTGCCATCGGCATGATGTGGGGCATCGCCCACCTAGGCCAACTCGGCGCGACCAGCGCACGGTTCGATTTTCGGCCCTGCCTCCCGCGGCTGATGGATGCCAACCAATTTGAGTTGCCCACTTACGGAGATTGCGCGGCGCATGGCTCGTTGCCGTTTGGTGATCTCGGCGCGGCATTGCTGGTCATGCGCCTCAACCCGATTCGCGCGATCGCCGATCTGATCTATGTGTGGGCGGACGCGAACACGAGCTTACCGGTCCGCGAGCTGTTGTGGGGCATGCTCGGCTCCAGGATTGCCTGCGTGCACATGGCAGCCATGACAGCGCAATCGCGTTGGCGAGCGCTGTTCGCCACTCAGGCCACGCGCCTGCTCAATGACTTGCAGGAGACAGACGACGGGCCGTTCATGTGTGGCTGCCCGATGCGATGGAAGGTCCGACGCTGGTTTCCGCACTAATCCATGCCGCCACTATGGTGACAGCCGGCGTGTTTCTCATGGCACGAACCTCGCCGCTGATGGAATACGCCCCCGCCGCGCTGAGCTTCGTCACCGTCACGGGTGCGTCGACCGCATTGTTCGCCGCCACTGTCGGGTGCGCGCAGAACGACATCAAAGGCGTGATCGCCTACTCCACGTGCTCTCAGCTCGGCCACATGTTCACCGCGGTAGGCACGGGCGTGTACCAGGGGGTGATCTTCCACCTGATCACCCATGCCTTCTTCAAGTCGTTGCTGTTCCTCGCCGCGGGTTCTGTGATCCACGCGATGTCGGACGAGCAGGACATACGGAAGATGGGAGGGCTGGGGCCACTGATACCGATGACGTGCACGGTGATGTGGATCGGCAATCTCGCGCTGGCCGGCATCCCACCGTTCTCCAGTTCGTATTCGAAGGATGCGATTATCAGCGCCGCCTATGCCGCACATAGCGGTATCGGGATGTACGGCTTGATCTGCACCGCGCTCGCTGCGTTCCTGACAGCGTTCTATTCCTGGCGCCTGCTGTTCATGACATTCCACGGCTTTGGTTCCGTCACGTCGGTTGACAGATGCGCTGGCGAGCTCATTAAGGTTCTCACCCGGACGTCGAGAGAGATTGTCACCAATTGTACGTTAATGGATCGCATCGGGTAGGTGCGATGGTCACCGAAACACATTCTAGGTAGATGCGATGGCGACCCGCAGGGCACTCGGGCCGTACCGAACATTGCTGAAGGCCGAGGCGGGCCGCGGCAATGGCCTGCTTGGGTACTGGACTGTCCAGCCCCACGACGCAGCGAAGCCACCAGTCGGTCTGCAGCGGATGCGGACCGGCGGCGAATCCCCGGTGACCAATTTTCCCGTGGCCGTGACACGTCTTTTTGGCCGAAGAGCCGCGGTGGCACGGTTGCGGGACCTCTTGTCCGCCTATCGTGTCGTGACCCTGACTGGAACGGGCGGCATCGGCAAAACCAGCCTCGCCTTGAAAGCCGCCCGCGGAGTCCTGGGCAAGTATGCCAACGGCGGCTGGTTGGTCGAGCTGGCGGCGCTGCGGGACCCCACTCTCGTAGCAGCAACGGTGGCTGGCGTACTCGGGCCGAAGCTCGGCGGGGAAACGATTTACGAAGAGGCTCTGGCACGGGCCGTCGGCGATTACAACCTCCTCCTCCTGCTCGACAATTGCGAACATGTCATCGACGCGGTGGCGAGTTTGACCGACACATTCATGCGCCGTTGCCCTCGAGCCACTATTATGGCGACGAGCCGCGAAACCCTGCGTGTCCACGGCGAGTACGTTTACCGCGTGGCTCCGCTCGAAGTGCCGGCAACGGGTGAGGATGAACCGAGGGAGATTCTGTCGCGGAGCGCAGTGCAACTCTTTGTCACCAGAGCGGCGGCGCTCAACTCTGGCTTCTCGCCCGGCGCCGCAAAGTCCATGCAAATCGCCGCCATCTGCCGCCAACTCGACGGTATACCACTCGCAATCGAGTTCGCCGCCGCGCGCGCCTCCTTTCTCGGAGTCCAGCAGGTGACTGTCGGTCTGCGCGATCGCCTCGACTCGCTGAAAGTCGCAGACGACATCACTCCGCCCAGGCACCGGACCCTTGCGGCCACGCTGGACTGGAGCTACGAACTGCTGCCGCGTACGGAGCAGCGGCTGCTGCGCTGCCTCGCGATCTTTTCGGGTGGCTTTACTCTCGCCGCCGCTGCCGCCGTCATGAATCATTTCGGACTGGCTACCTCGACGGTCACGGACGGTATCGCCAACCTCGTGGAAAAATCGCTGGTCGCATTGGACCGGGCAGAGACGGAAACGCGCTGGTACTTGCTCGAAACGACGCGCGCCTATGCGCTGGAGAAGCTGACGGATTGCGGTGAGTCCGGGCCGACGGCACGGCGTCACGCGGAATACTGCCTGGCGCTGTTCGCTCCGTTCGCGAAGGGGCAGCTTCAGGCCGCCCTCGATGATCTCGGACTTTATCGACGCGAAATCGACAATCTTCGCGCAGCACTGAACTGGGCGTTTGGCGCTGACGGTGACGCGGCGATTGGAGTCGCCCTTGCCGCTGCAGGAGCGGATTTTTGGGTTGCGGTATCGTTGGTCGCTGAGTCTTGCAAATGGTCCGGCGTGGCGCTGGCGCGGATCGGCGCCGCCGCGGGAACGCGCTGGGAGATGATCCTGCAATGCAGCCTCGGTGCGTCCCTCATCTTTACCAGGGGCATGGTTGACGAAGCATGGGAGGCCCTGACGCGGGGATTGTCGTTGGCGAGGACATTTAGGGACGTGGACTATCAACAACGAACGATGCACAAGCTTTGGCTGTTCTCGCTCCGCGTGGCTGCATTCGATGACGCACTTGCCATATCACGTGATTATGACGAGGTCGCCCGCCTGCACGACCCACAATCACGAGCAGTGGCAGACGGGCTGGTCGGGGCAACGCAGATCTATCGGGGAGACCACATCGAGGCCAGCACGCGGTTGCAGCGGGCGATTGACCATTACCCCATCGCGTGCCGCAGCCGGGACGCGATACGGCTCGGCAACGATCTGCTGGCTTCGGCGTCTAGCCAGCTATCGGTAAGCTTGCTTTCCCGCGGTCTCGTGGACACCGCGTCGCGAGCGGCCCTGCACGCTGTCGAAGAGGCGCGCGGCAGGGGGCAGCCTATCATGCTGTGTGCCGCTCTGGCATTTGCGGCCGGATTCGTGTTTCTGAGCCTTGGCGAGTTCGATCCGGCCGAGCGTTATAACGAGGAACTCATCGTTCTCGGACGAAAGCACTCGCTGCGCCCCTTCCATGCAGCCGGCCTTTGTATCCGTGGCAGCCTTGCGACGAAGCGATCCGATCCGCATTCGGGCGTTGATTTTCTTCGCCGCGGCCTCGCCGACCTTCAGGCGGCAAGCTACCTTTTATTTTACCCATATTTCCAGCTTGAGCTTGCGGGGGCGCTCGGTGCCGTAGCCCGCATCGACGACGGGGTTGCCGAGATTAACGCGGCGCTGCATTTCGCGGAGAAAACGGGTCATCGGTGGTTGGTGCCGGAAACTTTGCGGGTGAAAGGCGAATTGCTCGCACTGCACGGTCCGGGTGAACCGGAGGCCGTTGCGGACCTGTTTCGCGGATCTATCTGCCAAGCGCGCGAACAGAGCGCTCTGTATTGGGAACTCTCGGCGGCGATCAGCCTCGCGGAGCTTTTGCATCGGCAGCACCGGGAAGGGGAGGCTCGCGCGGTGCTCGCTCCGGTCTACGATCGTTTCACGGAAGGTTTCTCCGCTGGGAAAGTGAAGCGCGCCAAAACCCTGCTGGAGCAATTGACCTAGTAACTGCTCGCTGCATTTCAGCCGCCCCTTCGAACGGGGCCATGCTCGCGCGCGTGACGCGGACGTGCAACGCAAGCATGCGAGTGATCTACATCACTGGCTATGATACTCCCGGCATCGACCGGAAACCTTTGCTCGGCTGATGTACAGGCCGCTGGCGGCGTGGACGGAAGGGGTGATAGATTATGGCGTGGCAAGACAGGAAGCACTGCGCTTGTCCCGGTCATTTGAACCGCTGCATCCGGCGCTCTCGTCGCCGCGTGATCTCAATTAGGTCTACGCCAGCCACCCCGCTGCGCATGCTGGTCTCGATCAATCGCAATACCCAACGCATTGACGGCCGAGAGGTCAAAATTTCCCGGCGGGTTATATCGAGTTGTGGGTGCGTGAGCCTTTCACCCCACGTTGTTCGGCGGGATAAAGGTCTGGTCGGTCGCCGGTTAGCCATGCGGCCAGCGCTGTGTTACGACCTTGGTGCGCGTGAAGAATCGGATACTGTCCTCCCCGTATTGGTTAAGGTCGCCGAAAGCTGAATCCTTCCAGCCGCCATGGCTGTAATAGCCGACCGGCACCGGCATCGGAACATTGACGCCAACCATGCCCACCGCGACCTCGGCGACGAACCGCTGGGCCGCGTCGCCATTTCGCGTGAACACTGTAACCGCGTTGCCTTGGTGGTGGGCACTTGGGTAGCCCAACGCCTCTTCGAACGTCTCCGCGCGAACGATCTGCAGGACGGGGCCGAAGATCTCGTCCCGGTAGCTCTTCATTGAAGGCGTGGCGTGATCGATCAGGGTCGGCCACAAGAAAAACCCCTCCTCATGGCCCGGCAAGCGCTGGCCCCGCCCGTCGATGACCAGTTCGGCGCCCTCGTCGACGGCCAGCTGGATATAGCTTTCGATCTTCTTCTTGTGTTCGGCGGTGACGACCGGACCCATTTTCGCATCAGGATCAGTGGCGACCCCGACCCTCAGCTTGGGGATCTCCCGCAGCAAGCGCTCGCGAAGCACCTCAGCCGTCTTCCGGCCAACGGGCACGATCACTGGCATGCCCATGCACCGCTCGCCGGCGGAGCCGAAGGCCCCGGCAAGGGTCGCGGCAACGACTTGATCAAGATCGGCGTCGGCCAGGACGATGCCGTGGTTCTTCGCGCCGCCCATGCATTGCATACGCTTGCCGCTGGCCGCGCCGCGCGCGTAGACGGACTTCGCCACGGCCGTCGAGCCGACGAAACTCACGGCTTTGATGTCCGGATGATCGGTGATCGCTTCGCCGATCTCCTTGCCGCCTTGCACGACGTTGAAGATTCCCGGCGGTACTCCCGCTTCGAGGGCCAGCTCCGCGAGCCGAACGGCAGCGGAAGGGGTGCGGTCCGGCGGTTTCAGAATGAAGGCGTTGCCGACGGCAATGGATGGGGCGAGCATCCAGATCGGGATCAAGGCGGGGAAGTTGAACGGCGTAATGCCGGCGACGACTCCTAATGGTTCGCGGATCGAATAGACGTTGGTGCCGGGGCCGGCGCCGTGGGTGAACTCTCCCTTTTGCAAATGCGGGGCGCCGCAGATGAACTCCACCACTTCCAGGCCTCGCTCCAGCTCGCCTCTAGAATCGTCCAGCATTTTGCCGTGTTCGTCGGACATCAGCGCGACGAGCGCCTGCATGTGCTCTTCCAGCAATGACTTGAACTTAAACATGACCCGGGCCCGACGCAGGGGATTCATCGCGGCCCAGGCGGGTTGCGCCGCCTTGGCGGCCGCGACAGCCTTTTCCAGGACTGCGGCGTCGCCGTGCTCTAGACGCGCCTGTACCTTCCCAGTGCCCGGATCGTAGACGGGGCTGGTGACGGCGTCGGCGCGAGTGACGCTCTGGCCGTTGATGAAATGGGTGATCGCGCGCATCGGGCTTCCTTCTCGTGATTGAGCACAAATAGGACATGCGACTTCAGACCGAATACACGCCTCATGGCAGACACTCTTGCGCCGAGTGTCGGCGGCGGCGCAAGCAGTTGGCAAAGCTCTGCTCGAATTTCATGCACCAGCGCTGCATCGTCTCGTAGAAGATGGCAATGCGCCGCTCAGCCAATATCAGCTTGATGTCACGCAGGCTCAGGCTGAAGACGTGATACAGCCAAACAGCGTGGCTGATGATCTCGGCGGGGAACCGATGGCGGTAGCCTGGATTGGGTGGCAGCTCGATACCACCAATCTCGCCCGGACCCGTCCCGGCCGCCAGCCCGGTTACCGTGACAATGCCCGGCGCGCACATGCCCGAAGACAACCCAGTGAAGCGGCCAGCACGCGTGTCGCGACTGACCCCACGCACTAAGCTTGCACGCGCCTATCCCAACCCAATCAACGAGTCATAATTTGTGTACGAAGGTACTAGCAACCCGCGGATTAAGCGATACTGAGCGTGCTGTGTTGCAGCAAACTAGGCCTTTCCAGTCGCAATCGTCGGGACATTCGTTTCCTGCAGGCGGCCCGGGTGTCGATCGAAAATGTCAAGCATTTGCTGTGACATGGACGGCCGGCGCAAGCGGATCAGGAGCTGTTACGTCTCGCCTGTCGCGCGGAAAGCATCGCTCGCAGTTGCAGCGTGCCTGAGCAGGTGGTGACAAGAGATCTCCTGCACCGCGGCTCTGAACTGCGCAGCTATGTGCGGAACAACTGCCGGGACGTTGTCAGCTACCATTGCCGATATCATAGCGATCGCCCAGTATCGGTATCGCGCGCCAAGGGCTGCGTCGACGAAATAGCCAATGCCCGCCCGCTCGCGCAAGCGACAGCGCGTGCGATGGTGGCCGCGGGGCGCGCATCGCGTCGGAGTTGTCCGGGCTATTGTGCTTGATGGCCGGCTCGGAACGACATCGCACGAACAGATGTCGGCTTGACAGACCACGATTTTGTCACTCCCCAGCCATTTTGCATCTTATTCAGCAATTAGGAGCCTTCGTTTACTCTACTTCGACGGTCTCATCGATTGCGGCAGCATGACACTCCGATTCAATGCCGACGCATCGAATTCAGGCCGACTTTAGCGCCGTGCGAACGTCGGCTGCGCGGATCGGCAAGTGACGTAACCGCACACCGACCGCGCGAAAAATGGCGTTGCCGATGGCGGGAGCGATCACCGTTGTTGCCGGCTCGCCCAGCCCGGTCGGCTTCTCCCTGCTTGGCAGGAACTCCACCTGCACCTCGGGCGTATCGGCCATACGCAGCGGTGTGTAGCTGTCGAGATTCCGGTCGACCGGCGCTCCGTTGCGAAAAGCTGAGCCTTCGTGGAGCGCCATGCTGAGCCCCCACAGCGCCGCTCCTTGCGTCTGTGCCAATGCGCCGTCTGGATCAACAATCGTGCCAGCATCGACAACAAGCGTCAGTTGCTCGCAGCGCACCTGTCCGGTCGTGCGATCGACTTGCACCAGGGCAGCGCCGCCGACCCAGGTGGGCATCCCACGTTCTTGTCCGAAGCTGGAGGCAAGCCCTAGGCCGCAGCCTTGCGGCAGAGGCTTGCCCCACTCAACCTTCTCGGCGAGCCGTTGCACCACGGCCCGCTGGCGCAGCGCACCGCCCACGGAGTTCGGCGCCGTGCCTGCATTGCGGCCGCGCCCGTTGAGCAAAGCGATGCGGAACGCGACCGGATCGGTGCCGATGCTGTGCGCCACCTCGTCCATGAAGCTTTCCAAGGCCCAGTTGGTCCAGCCAGGTCCGACAGAACGCAGCCAGCCCGGACGGTATGTGCTGTTCGCCAGATCGTTCAATAATGCGCGCACGCGGAACGCGCCCACGTCATACCAATGGTCGGCACCACTGATGGCGAACTGATCATATGGAGTTCCGCCG
>JASHVB010000346.1 GCA_030039695.1 Acetobacteraceae bacterium | reverse complement strand
ACCTCGGCGGTTAAACAAGGATCGGTGTACCCCATGCTTGTCGCGAACTGTCGTGACGGGCTGACTCGCGCACGGGCGGAAGATCTGAAGTCATATCTCCATTGTGACGAAGGCGTCCTGGATTGTCCGGTCCCCGCGAAGTAGCCACGCTGCCCTGCGCCCGTTCGATGAACAACAGCGACCGCTATCTCGGTCCACCTGATAGCACTGGCCCTATCCAGTGACCGGTTTGGGTGATGGAAAGCGGTTGGTCCGTTTTCGGATCATGCGCGCGAGAAGCTGACGTTAACGAGAGCCTCATCCAACCGTCGGCGCTAATGCCCGGAGCTCTCGGTTACGCATCCGGCATGCCCAACTCCGCGAGCCCTTCCGCGACACGATCGAGGAATCTCCGCGTGTGCGGCAAACCGCTCATGACCTGAGCAATCGTCAGGTCGGGGAAACTGGCGGTCAGCGCATGCAGGCTCTTTCGCGCAACCTCCCCATGGCCACCAAGAACTGATGCGGGAGCGAGGAACCGATTGAGCCAGGTCACCTTCGGCTGCTCGGCGAGCGCGCGTCGATACCATCGAACTGCCTCGTCATACCGCCCCTCCTCGAAATGGGCCGCCGCGATGCCGATCGCCCATACGAAGCCAAGCGGGTCGGTCGGCCCGAGCGTCCGCGCGATCCGGCAGCATTCCACGGCCCTGGCCGTGTCGCCGCGGTAGCCATGCACCCACGCGAGCCGGCCCCAGCCCCAGCTCGACCCGCCATCGATCGCGAGCGCCCGTCGCGCGTGAACCTCGGCGGCGGCGAGATCATGGGCCAGCATGGCAGCGGCCGCCAGCATCGTGTCGACCAGCGGGTCATTGCCGCCGAGCCCCGACGCCCGCGATGCAAGCGTGAGCGCCGCGTCGCGTTCGCGCTGCGGGTTAGTTGTGAAATGGTGGCCGGCGCGCAGACCGTGGCACCACGCCGCGAGCGCCAGCGGAATCGGATCGCGTGGCGCCCGCCCCATCGACTGCTCGAGCAGTTCCAGGGCGTTCGAATGAGACGCGGGGTCGGCGGCAAGCACCATCGGCAGGGCGCGCATGCTGAGCTCCCAGGCCGACATTTGGATCTCGTCCTTGTCGGCTGACCGGCTGATCTCGGCATCGCGCAGGACAGATTGAAGCACGCCCCCGGCGAGATTTGGAAACCACTCCGGAAAGCCAGCGAGATCGCCGGGCGCGCACTCGAAGCAGTCTGCCCAGACGTGGCGGGCAAGGGAGCGGTCAGCGAGCATCAGCCTAACCCGCAGCGTGTCCGTGCCATCGTCGCTCACCCGACCTCGCAAATGGTAGCGTCCGGTCGGGGCAGGCACGATCCTGATCCACCCGGTGCGCCCTAATGCGTCCCCGATCGCATGCGCCAGGTCCTCGGCCCCGCCCGGCAGCGAGCCGGTCGGATCAAGCAGCAGTAGCGAGAGTGTCGGGCGTTCCGATGATGCCATCAGGCGGAACGGCGACGACCGGGTGGGGGCCCGGACGCGGCGCAATCGGAGAGTCTCCGAGGGACTTTCGCCGTAGCGGTCGCGGTACGCCCTGGCGAAGCGCCCTGCGTGATTGAGCCCGCACGCGACGGCGATCGCCATTACGCTGGCCCGGGGCGACGCCGCCAGCAGCCTGCGCCGCGCCTGATCGAGGCGCTCAGCGCACAGGAATTCAAGCGGCGCGCGTCGAACGCTCCGTCGAAAGTGCTTCTCAAGAGTCCGCCGCTTCACACCGCAGCGGTGTGCCAGGTCGCCTATCGTCCAGGGGTGCGCCAGATCGCTGCGAAGCAGGTCGAGCGCCTTTTTAACGTCACGCGGAAGCGGCTCTATATGCATCGTGGGCCTCACTCGTCCCCATGTCATAACATCGCCGACTCGTTCGACGGAGAGGGAATCGCGCTCCGGCTCGCCTTAAGGGCGCAAATTGGATGGTCGATGCGCAACCCGGATTGCCCGGCCGACGCCGGGTCGGTGAACCTCCAGGCCTGAGATCACCGCAATGTTTGAACCGGCAAGGCCGAACGGAGGAACCAATCCATGGACTTACAGCAGAACGAATCACTCGAGGGTTTCAAGGCACGTGCAAAGGCGACATGGATGGCGGGCGACTATACATCGGTCGCGCGGCTCTCCGAGCAGTCCGCGGGCGAATTCATCGCTCGCCTGCATCTGAGATCGGGCGCGAAAGTTCTTGATGTCGCGTGCGGCAGCGGCAATCTCGCAATTCTGGCGGCGAAAGCCGGCGCGATCGTCACCGGGATCGACATTGCCCCCAACCTTCTCGACCAAGCACGCGCACGCGCGGCGGACGAGAATCTCGAAATCCGATTTGAGGAGGCCGATGCGGAAGATCTTCCGTTCGCGGCAGGCGCGTTCGACGTCGTGGTCAGTATGTTTGGTGCCATGTTTGCGCCGCGGCCCGAAATCGTCGCCAGTGAGCTCACCCGCGTGTGCCGACCTGCGGGACAGATCGCACTTGCGAGCTGGACGCCGGGCGGATTCATCGGAGAGCTTTTCAAGGTCACCGGCAGGCACGTTCCGCCTCCCACCGGCTTGCCGAGTCCGCTGCTGTGGGGCGATGAGGCCGCCGTGCACGCGCGTCTCGGCGAACGGGTAGCCAAGCTCGCGATGGAGCGCATGCTCGCGTCGCTGGAGTTCCCGTTCTCGGTGCAAGAGACGGTCGAATTCTATCGGTTGCATTACGGTCCGACGCTCAAGGCCTTCGCCGGACTGCCGCAAGCCGGCCAAGCCGCGCTGCGTCGTGATCTGGAGGACCTCTATATCCGTCACAACACGAACAATGATGGCACGACCCGCATTGCAGCAGAGTATCTTGCGGTCACGGCGACGCGGGCAAAGTCAACTTGACGAAAATCTGAGAGCGCATCGGGCGTGGGGCGGATGGCTGCTTCCGGGATCCGGCACCGAAGTAACCTACGGCTGCATTGGGTCGGGAGCAGTCATCGGGTGTGAACCGCCGGTACGACGCACAGGCCACCGCAGTATGAGTGACACCGGGCACTAGCGGCCACTCAGAACGACGCGCGGGGCAGAGCTTACAACCCGCTGCGGTGATCGAGTCCAGATATGGACGGGCCGCTCCAGCAATCGAGCGGCCTTTTTCTATTTGGATGCTTCATTTCTCTGGCGAGAATCGTCGGTTCTCTACGGGCCGACCGTCGGGTGTCGGGGAGGTGCGCATCGGGGGTCCCGATTGGCTAAGTAACCGCGCCTGAACCTATTGCTACCGACCCTGGTTGACGTTAAGCTGTGTCGTATGAGAATCGTTCTGGCACGCATCCTAATAGGAACCTTGGCCCTCGGACGTTCTCCTGCCGCACAGGCGTACGACCTTCAGGCCGCGGTTAGTTTGTCGCGTTGCCGCAATTGATGAGATTGCAAAATCAGCGAAAACAGGAGCCTGCGATTACCGCATGAACTGAGAAATTGCTGTCTATCTGAGAATTCGGTTGGTCTTGCTGCTGCAATTGTGAGAATTCCTGCCTGCAACGTTGCGGCAAGCTCGGCGCTTATGTCCGACGCCGCTAAGGACGACGCGGGCTGGATAGAGGCTAGCAGCCGCGACTGCTCGACTGCGCTGCAGCGCTTTCTAACCTCCGACCATGGGACGAGCGCCATTCACGTTCGCAGATATTGCGGCAATATTGAGAAACGTGAGCAGCCAAATTCTCACCTTATTCGTCAGCAAATCCGTCAACCAGCACTTTTCCCATCAATTGCGGCAACACGACAGACACCATGCGAGGCGGGTTGGTGCGCGAGGTGGGCCAGTTACATATTGAGGGCCGCGCGGGTCGTGA
>JASHVB010000345.1 GCA_030039695.1 Acetobacteraceae bacterium | reverse complement strand
GGCCAGCGGCCTGGCTTCAAGGTCTACACCCACCTCTCGGATCGCTATGGGCCATTCTATACCAAGCTGATCGCCGCAACCACGAGCGAGGCGCTGCACGTGCTCGACGCGCTGCGCTAGCATAAGAGTGAGGTGGTATCGCAGCGGCACCACACCGATGGCGGCGGTGATTCCGAGCATGTCTTTGCGCTCTGCTGCCTGCTCGGGTTCCAATTTTCACCGCGCATCCCTGATCTGAAACACCGCAAGCTCTTCAGCTTCGACAAACCTGCGATCTACGCTGCGTTGGAGCCGATGATCTCCGGACCTATCAACGTGGCTCTCATTCGCGCGCACTGGTCTGGGATCCCGCGCGTTGCTGCCTCCATCCGCACCGGGACGATGACGGCATCGCTCATCATGCGACAACTCGCCGCCCATCCGCGGCAGAATGGGGTCGCCGCCGCACTGCGCGAACTGGGACGGCTGGAACGCACCCTGTTCAGTCTCGACTGGATCAACGACCCGGAACTGCGCCGCTCGACCGGTCAGGAATTGAACAAGGGGGAGGCCCGCAACAGCCCGGCGCGGGCGGTGTTATATCCACCGGCTGGGCGAGATACACGACCGCACATACGAAAACCAGCAGCATCGTGCTTCTGGTCTTAACCTGCTTGTCACTGCCATCGTCCTGTGGAACACGCGGTACCTGGCGCATGCTGTCGCCACTCTGCGTGACACCGAAGCGGTTTCAGACCGGCTGCTCGCCCATCTCTCCCCACTCGGGTGGGAGCATATAAACCTGACCGACGATTACGTTTGGAACGCCGCGCTCGCCATGTCGGGAAACCCTGACGGATTGAGGCCTTTCGGGGACCTCACCGACGCATACGCCAGAGCCGCATGACATTCCTGCTTTGTCTGCTTGTGCGTACCAGGAGGGCGTTTCGTTAGTTCCGGCCCCTTTGGCGCTCAAGCTCCGCCTCGCTGGCAGTCCGCGCGGCTGACTGTTCGGCGAGGTTCTGCTCGGTCTGTCGCAGATCGGTCAGGTCACGCGCGAAGGAGAAGTATCCCTCAACCGCACCGGCGACGTCACGCAGCGGGACAAAGGTACGCTGCACATAGCCCCGCCCCCAGGGAAGTTGGATCCAGCCGTCCCACTCCACGGTTTCGCCCGCCAGTGCGCGCTCAGCCTGCAGGCGGACGGCCTCGAATTTTTCATCATCCTGTACCTCCGCGACGGTGCGGCCGAGAACCGCATCTTCCGACATACCGAAGGGCTTGCGCCACTCCGGATTGATATAGTGAAAGCGATGATCGGGATCGAGCAGTGCAATGCGGCAACGGAACCGCCGGTAGCCCCCAAGGTGCGCTCAGGCCGCTCCGAAATCGCTGTCCCACCGCATGCGGCGCACTCCATCCGCCGTGCTCCCCCGTCCAGCAGCTATCGTGCACGAATAGAACCGGCCCCGGAATTACGATTTGGCGTGAACGCTTACGGAACCGCAACGCGAGATTGGCGTTGCGAACGAAACAGGAATCAGGATATGTGAAGCACCCCCTTGCCGTCTGCCCGCCAACTCAATTCTGATGACCTACCTCGATAAGCTGAACCCGGAACAGCGGCGGGCCGTGGAGCACGGCCTGACCGATGACGCCTGCACCGCCGCTGGCCCCTTGCTGGTCATCGCCGGCGCCGGGTCAGGAAAAACCAACACGCTCGCGCATCGGGTCGCCCATCTCGTTGTCCATGGAGCCGATCCCGGGCGTATTTTGCTCATGACGTTCTCCCGCCGGGCTGCCGCCGAGATGACCCGGCGCGCCGGACGCATCTGCGGCGAAGCTCTAGGGTCGAACGCAGACGTGATGGCGGGCGCGCTTACTTGGGCCGGCACATTCCACGCGGTTGGAGCGCGACTGCTGCGGGATTACGCCGAGCAGATCGGGATCGATCCAGCATTCACAATTCATGACCGCGAGGATTCGGCTGACCTTTTGAACCTCGTCAGGCACGACCTCGGCCTGTCGAACATGGACGCTCGCTTCCCGATGAAGGCAACCTGCCTGGCCATTTACTCGCGGGCCGTCAATGCCGAGATGGACCTCGACACAGTGCTCCGGGAGTCCTTCCCCTGGTGTGCCGAGTGGGAACGTCAATTGCGAAATTTGTACGCGGGTTACGTTGAGGCAAAGCAGGCTCAGAACGTTCTCGATTACGATGATCTGCTGCTTTACTGGGCGCAGGCCGTCGGCGATCCGATGCTCGCGGGCGATATGGGTGGCCGCTTCGACCACGTTCTGGTGGACGAGTATCAGGACACTAATCGCCTTCAGTCGTCGATCCTGCATGGGCTGAAGCCAGATGGCGCCGGGCTGACGGTGGTCGGCGACGATGCCCAGGCGATTTATTCCTTTCGCGCTGCGACCGTCCGCAACATTCTCGATTTCCCCGCCCAGTTTGACCCGCCGGCCAAGGTCATCACGCTCGATCGCAACTACCGCTCGACGCAGCCGATCCTGTCGGCGGCGAACGGCGTGATCGAGCTGGCGGTGGAACGCTTCGCCAAGAATCTCTGGACGGATCGTGCCTCGGACGAGCTGCCGTATCTGGTTTTTGTCCGGGACGAGGCCGACCAGGCGCGCTATGTCGTCGAGCGGGTGCTGGCGCAACGCGAGGAATCCATCGCCCTTAAGCAGCAGGCGGTTCTGTTCCGCGCGTCACACCACAGCACAAACCTCGAAATCGAGCTGACACGACGCAACATTCCCTTCGTTAAGTTTGGCGGGCTGAAGTTCTTCGAGACCGCGCATGTCAAAGACCTGCTGGCGCTGCTCCGCTTTATCGAGAACCCGCGTGACAGGGTGGCTGGCTTCCGTGTCATGCAATTGATGCCGGGCGTCGGTCCCGGGACGGCGCAACGTGTTCTCGATGCGATGGCCGACCAGCCCAACGCGTTGCGGGCGCTGGCGAACATACCGCCGCCAGCCCGTACCGGTGAAAGTTGGGGCGATTTCGTTGAGACGGTACGGAAGATTGCGATAGGCAGGCCTGGCTGGCCTGCGGAAATAAGCCTCGCCCGCCAGTGGTATGAGCCGCATCTCGAACGAATGCACGACGATGCAGCGGCACGACAGGCAGACCTGTTGCAGCTCGAACAGATCGCGGCGGGCTACCCGTCGCGGATGCGCTTCCTGACGGAGTTGACGCTGGACCCTCCGGACGCGACGAGCGACCAAGCAGGCATGCCGACCCTCGATGAGGACTACCTGATCCTCTCGACAATCCACTCCGCTAAAGGGCAAGAATGGAAGTCAGTTTTCGTCTTGAATGTTGTTGATGGCTGCATCCCTTCTGATCTCGGCACAGGAACCACAGATGAGATCGAGGAGGAACGGCGACTGCTCCATGTCGGCATGACGCGGGCGAAGGACAGCCTGCACCTGATTGTTCCACAGCGGTTCTTCACATCCGGCCAAAGCGGACTCGGCGATCGGCACGTCTACGCGTCCCGGACGCGCTTCATCCCGGCTGCCCTTTTGCCGATGTTCGAACGCATAACCTGGCCCGCGGCCACGTCGGAGGCTTTGAGTCGTGTTGACGCGAGGCAAGTCCGGCTCGACATTGGGGCGAGGATGCGCAGCATGTGGCGTTAAGCGGGAATAAAACCACGTGCGACCTATGCTCCGCGATGTCCGATCGGGCGATCAGGCGCTCGTGCACCAGCTTGTTGCACAACTCCCCGGTGGTCATAACGTCCGTCGGACGAAGACTCCCAGGCACCTGCCGGAGCTCGCCCGTTCCGCCGCCGTTTCGCGGGGCCGGTGGCGCGAGGTTGCACCAGCAGATGCGCGCTGGCGAACCCGATCTCCTGCGCGTGCTGGGTGACCATCATTTCGCTGCACACCTGGATGCCGATCTTTATCCCTCTGTCACGTCGCCGTTTGGACGGCTCCCGACTTACGTCGGGCTCAAACCGGAGATGCTGATCGCAGCGAATGGCGATAGGCGAATTGCGATCACGGGCTGATCACCCCCAGGTTCTTCCCGGTCCCGAATCAGCTGCTGCGCTCCACAAGCCACCCGTGTCCGGCACCAGTGACCCTGTCGCCATCTTGGTTCTCCGATCGAACTCGCCACACTCCGACCTCCACACAAATCCCGCCAGAACCGATGTAGCGTCAGCCCGACACGAGGATGTCCGTGCGGATGGGGTGACTTCCCCTCGGCGCACCGCAAGCAAAACAGATCGAAGATTATCCGGCTTTCGTCGCCGGCTACGAAAACCGAGATAGCGGCGGATTTGGAAGCAGCCAAAATAGGTGAAAACTCGGCGGTAGCGCTCGTTGGCGGGCTCTTTCTGTCGAGCCCGCCAACGATCGATTACCGCACCGGCGAGAACGCCGCTGGTACTACCACCTTGTTTTCCTGGCGGACTGGCCGCACACCGGACTGCGGCGGCCACTGGCCACCCGGCTTACGGGATTCCTCGCGCACACGGGCGCGTTCGTTGAGGTCCTTGTAAACCCAGATGTGGGTGAATTTGTTCAGCGTGCCGAGTTCGCTCGTCCAGCTCGCCACTAGAGGCGAGAACCGCTCCCGCGTCTCAATAGCCTTGGACCATGCGTCCAAAACCTTGGGGATGTCGCCCGGGGCGTAGGTGTAAGTCCGAATTTCATAGATGTTGCCGGTACCAAAATCCCGGCTACCCAGGGGACGAGAGAAGGGCGCCGGAATCACGATCTCGGCTTCTTGCGTGTCGATCAGATCCCGTCCACCGGGAAGCTGCTGCAACGCGCCGTCCTGCGCCAGCGCCGACCGGACAGCCGTCCGGTGCCCGAGATCGTCGTATGGGTAGACATGAATCGCTTGATTGAGCGGACCAACCTCACTCTGCCAGAACGCCCCGAGTTTGGAGTGTTTCTCCCGCAGCGGCAGCCGTTTGGCAAAGCGCTCCACAAACTCGGCCAAGGTGCCCGGACGTAGGGTGTAGGTGCGGACTTCGTAGACAGACATATGCGTATCCCCTTTTTATGATAGTGCCTATGATGTTATATGCCCATACGCCCAGTATCTAATGGCATACCACCTGGCTTATAGGTGGTTACGCACGATCCGTCCGCAACCTGATCCACTCCCCGCGTCACTTTCC
>JASHVB010000344.1 GCA_030039695.1 Acetobacteraceae bacterium | reverse complement strand
GCGATTGCCTGCCGTTCCTCCTCCATGCGCCGCCGTTCCGTCACATCCATAACCGTTCCAATGAACTCGACCAAATTGCCGGCTTGGTCGAACGCGGGATGGCCGACGACGTGGACGAACTTGCTTCTCCCGTCCGGCATCTGCAATCGATGTTCGAAATCGAGATCGGCACTCTCTTGAGTGGCGCGACCAAGCGTCTGCTGCACAAGAGCTCGGTCTTCCGGATGTGCACGCTGAAGCGTGAATTCCACCGTCGGCTGCTGGGTCCGATCGCATTCGAAGATGCGAAAGGTCTCTTCCGACCAAAAAAGCTTCCCGCTGGAAACATACCAGCCGAAACTGCCTGAATGACTCAACCTCTGCGCTTCTGCCAGATAGGCTTCGCTGCGCTGCAGTTCGGCAGTCCGTTCCGCCACCTTCGTCTCGAGTTCGTCGCGGGCCTGGCGAAGCAGTTGCTCGCTCTCGCGCAGCGCATTCTCGGCGCGGCGGTGAGCGTCGAGGAGGCGTGCCGTGCGGAATGCCGTTGTGGCGTAATTCGCCGCGACCGAGAGCAGCAGCTGGTCGATTTCACTGGGAAAGTTGGCTCGATCGCTCGCCGCCGCGACCAGGCCGCCCTCGGCATCGATGCCGACCGGGACGACGATGCCGCAGCCCTGCGAGCCATCGCCAATGCCGCGCACGATCTCCCGTTGAGACAGGCGGGCGTCCGCGCCGAGATATTCCCGCAGCCATTCCGGAGGTGCCGGGCACGCGCTGCCGCGCGCGACCTCGACCGTGGCACCTCCGTTGGGATCACACAAACGTACGAAAGCGAAGTCGAGGCGCAATGAATTGACCAGCACGTCGGCAAGCCCGGCGGCGATGTCGGTCGGTCCCCTACCGACCCACACTGCCGGGATGGTAGACAGCGCCACGAGGTCCCTGAGCGCCGTCCGCAGCCCCAAACTATCGTCCGCGAAGCCCGGCGTCATCGACCGCGATCATCAGGCGCGTGCGGATCCGCGCCTCTCGCGGATTTCGAGCAGGAACTGATCAGGCGGGACAAAGAAGGGATTCTCCTGCAGAACTCCCCCAACGATCACCACCGGATGCGTCCGCATCATATCCATCACCATGCTGGCACTGAACTTCGACAAATCGTAGGTGCAGATGACCGGATCGTCATATTTGGGGACCACGTAGTTGACACGTGTCTCGTATTCCAACCAGCTATCTATACTTGCTTGATCGACCAGTGCCGGTTCAACACGCGACACGAAACGGGTGAGCGGATAACCCGCTGCCGCTCCCGATTGGAGCACCTCTTCGAGCAAGCCCAGCATCGCGTCCTGGTCAAAGCGATCATCGCGCAGGTAAGCATCCTGCCAGCGCCGCAGCTCGAGCTGGCCAGTGCCCATCGCCTGCTCCACGTCGATGCCTGCATCGACAAGCCGCTTGAGATGTTCTTCCCACAGCTCGGGGTCCACAATGTGGAAGGCCTTGTCCCCCCGTTCGAACCCCTCTTTGATAAACGAGCGGAGGACCCTGTGCTGCTCGTCAAAGCCATTGAAGAAAGCACAAATGTGACGGTGCCGGCCGAGACTGCCGCCGGCACACTGCACGAAACCGCCGTTCATCGCCATGTCTCACCTCCTGTCGCCGAGGGCATGTGTCAGGGCTGAGCGGACGCAAGCGAGCAAACTGTCCTCCTCGAAGGGTTTGCTCAGGTAAGCGAGAACGCCGGCGGAGAGCGCGCGCTCGCGAACGCCGCGGTCAGGATACGCCGTGATCAGGACGGATGGAATAGGCTCCCGGAAAGCCGACAGTCGCTGATGCAGCTCGACCCCGGTCAGCCCCGGCATTTGCAGGTTGATGATCAGGCAAGACGGACGTGGAAAAATCCTGGTCTGCATGGTGTCGCATCGGAACGATCGGCCCTTTCAGTGGGACTGGGGTTGTCATGGAGTGGGTGGTCAAGCTTGAGGCCAGGAGTGGCCGCTGAGAGGTGGAGACGATTGAGGTTGGCAGGCTCGAGCGGCGGGCTGTCGGGCTCACGGCAGAGCGAGTGGGCCCGGCGTTGATGGAAGGGAACCAGCTTCTCGGTTAACTCGCTCGCGTGATCCTTCAGACCCAGATGGCGGAGTTCAACACCTGTGCTTCGTGTGTGCTGGGACTGCCTGACGCTTCGACCTTCGAGTGGCCAGCGAACCCGCAAACTCCAGGCGCTGTTCGGCTGTCGCCATAACGGCGCTGTTCCTGGTGCCTACCGTGACCTATGATTGTCCAAGAGGAGGTCCCAGGCAAAGCCCCATGAGTAAGTTCAACCGCCTCACCTCCAACCCGAATATTCCCAACGGGGAGCCTGCCATCCGATGCGCGCGCTTGCCCGTGTCGCGGGTAATCGAGGCGCTTGCGATCCATCGCGATTGGGATGAACTCCGCCGCGAGTACCTGGGGCTTTAACCGGAGGATATTCGCCAGGCGTTCGAATTTGCCGCACGGAACCTAGACGAAAGCGCGCAACCTCTCGAACCTATGTGAAACGCCTCCCGCGGGATCAAGGTCGGCCGGCGCTCCGCTACCACCTCGCTACGACAGACTGAATGGGACGTAGCCCATGTGTCCGAAATCGGTATGAGCCGCGCCGGATATGCAGGCATTCCGCAGCAGGCATCCGCCGAGTCCCGTGTCTGCATCACGCTTGATGACGAATTTCATCCCCTGCTCGCGACCAACGGCGAGTTCAGCCCATCTGTCTACCGAGATTATCGTGGCGCCCTTATGCCTTCCCCGCGAAGAAGCACAAACCCGCCTCAATATACAAAAGCCGTACACTGCCATACCAACGCTATAGTCGCTCCAGTCGCGAACTACTCCATCTAGCTGAGTACCCAGGCAGCCTCCCTCTCCGGCGGCCGAGGCTCGGCATTCATGTTGCGTCGGCCCCGGGCCTCGCCGTCAAGCGTTAGGAACAAGAATCGGTCGGCGCGGGCTAAGTCGCGACCTGCTGATGGCCAGGAGGAAGTCTGGCTCCGATCGTCCCAGCGTGGGTTGTAACACTTTGACAGGAGAAACATGATATGACAGTACGAGTCGTCGCGAGCATTGCCGTGGTGGCCATTGGGCTCACTGTGGCAGCGAGCATGACGATGGCGCAGACCGCTCCGCATGTCGGTGACGGATCTGGCCCAGGTTATGTTGCAGCACAACACAAACTCACAACCGAACCCGGTTATAGTGTCGGCACCGGAGCCGCGCATGTCGGCAGTCCAGGCACAAGCTGGGCCGCCAAACAGCGTGAGCTTCGAGCCGAACCCGGCTACAGCATCGGCACCGGCTCGGCAGAGATAAAGGATAAGCCTTGACCCCAGTGTTGAGCAGCTTCGGCCTGGAGTTGCTAGGCCGAAGCCGCTGCTGCCACGCTGTGCCTGGTTACCCTGAAGGCGATCGAGCCGTGCTGCATTGTGACGCATGTAGCGCAGTCACGCGTCCCATGCGAGGACATCGGCTTGGCTTTGCGATAGTCCGAGCGCTCGTCTTCCGATCGTCATGGATCGTCCCTTCGGCACACACCGTCTGCTTACGCGAGACGAGACTGTCTTAAACCTCGTGGCCTGGCGCCACGCCAACCTCCAAACAAGGGAATCAATCTCGTGTCCGCTTCACCCACTACGCATTCCGACTCCGCGAAACCTGCCGCCGAGCGACATAAGCCGACCGCGTTTGTAAGCAGGACTGTCGGTGTCGTTGGGTTGGGTCATATGGGTCACGCATTTGCGGCCAACCTTGTTGAGGATGGGCATCACGTGCTGGTCTATGACAGCGATCCGAAGCGGGTAGCAGATTTGCTGCCGACTGGCGTGCAGGGTGCCGCGCAGCTCAGCGATCTTGCAAGTTGCGGCGTGGTCCTGACCTCCCTGCCAGACGACGATGCGCTGGCGACGGTTGCGCTCGCACCCGACGGTTTGGCGAGCTTTCTGGCGGTCAACGCGGTGCATATTTCGGCCAGCACCGTCAGCCCTGCTTTGTCCGGCCGGATCGCCGAAGAGCATGCCACTCGTGGTCAGGATTACGTGGCGGCCCCCGTGCTCGGCAATCCGGACTTCGCCAGGACCCGCAAGCTGTTCGTGCTCGCCGCGGGCGCACCGTCTTCAGTTCTCAAGGTCCGTCCGTTGCTCGAGCGCCTCGGACAACACGTGTTCGTGGTTGGCGAAGATCCCACTGTGGCCAACCTGTTCAAGCTTGCTGTCAATGTTCTGACCGCGACCACGCTGCAATGCATGGGCGAAGTGCTAGCCTTGTTGCGCAAAGGTGGGATCGACAGCCAGCATGCGTTCGATGTTCTGACCAACTCCCTGTTCGACTCGCGGGTCCACAAGAACTATGGCGCGAAGATTGTCGAGTCACGCTACAGCCCGCCAGGAATGGCTGTACCGCTCGCCGTCAAGGATCTCCGTCTCGCCTTGGCCGAAGCCGAGCGAACGGCGGTGCCAATGCCCGCCGCAAGCCTAGTCCATGAGCGGCTCGTCGCGATGGAGGCTCGCGGCTGGAGCGATCTCGACTGGTCGGCCTTGGGCTTGCTCGCCGCAGTTGATGCGGGCGTGGACGATCGGCGCTGAGATTCGCATCGTACCCGTTCGGTAAGGCATTGTAGCAGCTGCCAAGTACACGCCAATTGTGCGACTGCAGTTCAGCTGGCCGCTATTCTGCCACGCAGCGGGCCGGGATCGATGCGGCTACCGGCATTGGCGTCGATTGCCCCTGCAGCGGCTCGTCCGGACCACGAAAAGATGCTGCATGGGTTGTAGCGGCGGTGGCAGCGGCGACCGTCAACAGCCGATATTCTCGTCATACAATATAAGGCAACGTGACATCGGCGCCTTTTGACCCAAAGGCATCAAAAGAGCATCTCGCTCCAAGGGTGGTCGACGCGTCTGAGATTTTCGCAACGATCACACCGAGGAGCCGGTGGGGGTGGTTCCGGTGGCGGCGTCGCCATCGGCGACTCGCACGTCTGCAGATGCAAGAGCAGCCTTGTTCGTGAGCGGCCGTTATTTCAGGTCGCGCCAGTCGGGAATCGGGTCCAGCCCCCGGGGGCCAGCAGCGATCACAGTCGCGATTAGCGCGGCGACCGGCATAAGCGTCGCTCGGCCAAGCCGAGGCGTCAGCCAAGCCCCAGCTATCGCTCCCGCACCGAAAGCGAAGCACAGAATGAACATGACGGACGCGTGGGACCACTCCTCCGCGGAGCCGGTCATCGCCTTCGCGAGCGCGGTGCTCCCGCGCGAAGGTTTCCGGTAGTCATGCCCGTGTTGAAAGACCAGGAGCCGATGTGCGACAGGCTGGTGATCTGCACGCCCGCAATGAAGCCGACGCAGGCGGTGACGGCCCAGTCCTGCATGCGATGGGCGAGCAGCCCGAGCGCCACGAGCATAATACATTCCAGGCCGAGCCTTATGTTGCGTGAGTTCAACGGTCTGCGCTTGAGCATCTCTCCGGATAGCCGCGAGGCCAGTCCGCCGGTGACAAAAGCCACGAGCGAGGGCAGATGGGTCGCCGCCCTCGCGACGTCCCCACCGGCAAGTGCGATGCCCAGGAGCACGACCTTCCCGGACTGCGAGTTGGCGAACACGTGGCCGTGGGCCAAATAGACCCAAGCGTCCATAGCTCCGCCGGCCACGGTTGCGAGGGCGCTCGCCGCGAGGGCGGACAATCTCTGGTGGGCGTGGCTGCCGGACCTCAACGTCGGCATGGCAACTTCCCCTCATCACCGATTGCAGCCACGCGACTGCGCGGGTGCCGCAGTAGAGCCGCACTGGCAGGTTCGCCGCCCGGGCTGCTGCAGATTGGCAAGTGGGCTCGGTCCAGCGGTAAAGGGCGGGCCGCGGCGCTCCGATCGTTCTGTGCATTACGCAAAGAAGCGGCGAAGCTGCGAAATCACCATATCCGGCTGCTCTTCGGGTATCGGATGGCCGCACGGAAGGGCCTGCCCCTCGAGGGCGGCCTGCGTCTTCCGCCGCCAGGTGGCCAGCACGTCCCAAAGCTTGCCCACGGTCCCGTTCGCTCCCAAGAGCGCGAGCAGAGGCACCTTGATTTTACGGCCTGCCTCGTCGTCCGCGCGGTCGTGGTCAAGATCGATCCCTGCCGTCGCGCGATATTCTTCACAAACGGCACGGATTGTGCCCTTGCAGCAATAGCAACGGATATACTCCGCCATCGCCTCGGGCGTGACAGCACCCGGGGTTTTGCCCTGCACGGCCAGCTGATCACACAGATAATAACTGGGGTCCGCGCTAATGAGATGCGCAGGCGCGGGCTGGATCTGGATGAACCACCACGTGTATCTCGTAGCGAACTCCTTGGAGGTGTCGTCGTACATCATCAGCGTGGGGGCGATGTCGAGCACCGCTGCTTTGGTGACGACGTCGGGGGCGTTCAGCAGCATGCGGTGGACGACACGGCCACCCCGATCGTGCCCGGCGACCATGAATCGGTTGTGGCCGGAGCGGGCCAGCGCCTCGACCACGTCCTGGGCCATGGCCCGGAACGAGTATTCTTGGCTTCGCGGACTATATCCGGGCTTCGACGAGTCCCCGTACCCCCGCAGATCCGGTACGATGACCTTCTAGCCGTCCGTCAATGCGGGCGCGACCTTGTTCCAGGTTACGTGCGTCTCCGGATGTCCATGAACAGCAGGAGAGGTCGCCCGGTGCCCTTGCTCAGGACGTGGATCGTCGCACCACTCGTCCGAACGTCCTCCGCCCGGAAACCCGGGAACAGGCGCACGCTGACGCCCACGCGTTGCGGCACTGGGAGGTTGGAAAGCGCCGCGCCAATCGGCGGGGCCTTCCGTGGGCTGGGAAGCTTGCGCTCAAGGTCGTCCGGCGTAGATGGCATCTCCCGGGCTCCGGCGGCTGATCGGTAAGGTGCCCACGATGCTCGCTCAGGCTCTGGTATTGACGTAATCGGCAATAGGCGCGAGCGCCAGGCGCGCTCACCTACGGTTTCGATTAGTGCGAGCAGGCGATTACTGCTTCCTTGATCCCGCTCGTTATCCGCGCTCCGCGACACCGTAGCGCCTCACGAGGGCCTCCCGCTGGACTTTGCCCATCGCGTTCCTCGGCAAGGAAGGTACGGTCCAGATCACCGTGGGAACCTTGAAGTTGACGAGCCGCTCCCGACAGAATGAGCACAAGACTTCCGAATCGGCCTTATCTTTGAGCACGACGGCCGCCTCGACCACCTCGCCGTATTTCGGGTCGGGCACGCCGAAGGCTGCAGCCTGCGCAACGGCTGGGTGTTCTAGGAGCACGGCCTCGATCTCCGTCGGGGAGATCTTCTCGCCGCCCCGGTTGATCATCTCCTTGAAGCGACCGACGAGCGTGAGATATCCCTCTTCATCAAGTTTTCCGATGTCTCCGGTACGCAGCCATCCGCCGACAAACGCCGCGCTATTGGCTGCGGGGTTATTGTGATAACCATGCATCACCGTCGGTCCGCGCACGACGACCTCGCCGGCCGCAAATGGCGGTAGGTGGCGGCCCTCGGCGTCAATAACCGCGACCTGCACTCCGGTACCGAAGCCCACCGTACCCGGCTTGCGTGCACGAGGCGGCAGCGGATTGGAAGCGACCTGGTGGGTCGCTTCTGTCATGCCGTAGGCCTCCACGACAGGTGCGGCGAAGCGCCGCTCGAGTCTCTCTAGCATCGCTGGAGCAAGCGGCGCCGAGCAGGAACGGATGAAGCGCACGCCCTGCGGCGGCGCGCCGTCACGTTCGGCTCGCTCGAGCAGGATCTCGTGAATGGTGGGCACCGCGGTGAACCAGGTTGCGCGATACTTCCTGAAGGACTCCCAGAAGTGGGATCCTGAGAATCGCGGGGCGACGATGGCTGTGCCACCAGAGGCGAGCGTCGACAGCGCGGCGCCGATCAAGCCATGACCGTGAAACAGAGGCAGTACCACGAGCGTTCGGTCCTCGCTCGTAAGCGCATAGTGGGCAGCGATGTGCCGCGCAGAGAGAACTATATTCGCATGAGTGAGAGGTACCACCTTGGCCGGCCCGTCCGTCCCGCTGGTGTGCAGGAAAAGTGCCACGTCTTCGGGTCCTGGCTCTGCGAGCGTTCCTGAAGGCGCTGTCGGCAGCCCGGTAAGCCGTACGACACCGGCCGAGTCGATCGAGGAGCTCCAGATTGGAACCGCGAGCCCCGCCGCGGCAGCTGCGACGACCGCGTTCCCCTCAAAGGTTACGATCGCTCGCGCATCGACATCGGTGATGAGGCCCCGAATCTCGCCAGCTTTGTAGGCGGGGTTCAGCGGCGCCGCGATCAAGCCGGCTCTAGCGAGCGCCAGGCACATGATGAGTAGTTCGGCGCCGTTTGGCAGCACCAGCACAACGGCGGCGCCCGGTTGAAGACCGGCATGATGAAGCACCTGGGCCGTGTGCTCGACCTGCTCGGCGAGCACACGATAAGAGACCGTGATTTCAGAGGCCTCATCGATGATCGCAGGATTCTCCCGCGCAGGATCGGCGAGCAGCTGAGAAAGGGTTATCGGTTCCATCATGCGTCTACTTCCCTTGGTTGATCATGTTCTGCGGGTTGAGATTGCCGATGTGTCTGCTCTCGGTACCCATGGTAACCACCAGTTCAGTGGCGAGGTGCGAGGGCGTGAAAGAGAATTAGACATCGAAGCATGCGCAATCTTTAAAATGAGAGCCACAACTAATACAGACCTGCTCTTGAATAAAATGGACCTGTTCTGAAACGGCGATGGTGGCTTGGGGCCTATCGTCCTTCGGGGGCTCCCGCGCGATCTCTTTCATCCGCCGTCGGATGTACTCGAAATCGTCAGCAATGGGGAGGCGAGCGATCATGGGTTTTCTCTGGGAACGATAAAAATCCGACTGATACCCTGCAGAACTCGTCGAACTCTGCCGGCGCGCGGTCGAGATGCGGGAGCTCCTCCTCATTCGCCCCTAGCGCGATGTCGACCCTGATGTGGGTGACCCTCAATCGATTGTTCTCGTTGCGGCCGGTCTCGCGGGTCGTCGCCGCGATCATCTGTCCGGGATCGCCCTTGAACTTGTTGATGGCGAAGAGAGGGCTCCCACAGCGGCAGTTTGCGACCGCCGCGCCGAGAAGCCGCTCCGGCGACGGTCCCGTGCTGTCCCCGAGCCGCCGCGGCTCGTCGACGATCATGGTCGGGACGTTTTCGCCGAAATCGACCAGGAACCTGTGCTTCTCCTGGCGCGTGATCGTGACACAGATCGTTCCGCTCATGTGCTTCTGTGATCCCCTGGAGCCTGCTGACTGTAGGGCGGGGCCGGTGACCTCAACTCCAGGGCGCAGTCAGCGATCGCGCTCTGCAAACCTTAGTCGTGTGGACTGCTGTACACTCCGTCGGCATCCTGTCTCTCGCTTAAGCGTTCGCTGCTCAGGGGCGCTGGAATCGGTGCCGGTTTCCGCGCACCCATTTCATGCGGAGGAGGATCCTCGACGGCGGTCGCCAAGCCGATCAAGAGCATGAGCGCGATCGCCGGCCACAGCGCAACGTGCCTGGCTACGGACATCGCCAGTGCCGCGAAAACGGCTCCTATGAGAAAGGAAGCCCACAACTGCGTGATCACACGAGCCCGGTACAGATGAGTGTCCCATGCACCTTCCGAACCGGGAACCGCCGCTCCGAGAAGCGC
>JASHVB010000343.1 GCA_030039695.1 Acetobacteraceae bacterium | reverse complement strand
GCGATTGCCGCGTTCTGCGTGGCGAGCTTCGGAATTTCTGCGTCGCTGCCGGTGTTTTGGAACCTGCCCACGGCATTCCTCAGCACCGCGGCGGCGGCCGGTGGCATCGCGTTGATCAATTCTCTCGGCAATATCTCCGGCTACGCGGCGCCGCAGCTTGTCGGACTGCTGCGTGACCTCACTGGAGATTACGAGATTCCGATGCTGGTCATGGGCGGACTGGTGTTCCTGGCTGGACTGATGGTACCCCTGGCGGGCCATGTGCACACGGAGGCGGCCACGCCTGATTTTGCCACGGCGAAAGGGGGGACACCGCATCTGTCAACGTGAGGAACGACGACCGCGCGATATGCGTGCGTGCCGTCGTGACCGCGATGCAAAGGAGCAGCGGACCACAGATGGCGTCGGGCCGCCGCAGCGCACCGGGTCGTCCACGAGAGGCGGACGACCCTCGCAAATTTCTGTCCGTCGCGTTGCGGTGGTTCCTGCCGCTTCCCGCCGAGCCGGCGATCGCGCAACTGGCACCCGCCAGGCTCCGGCAGGGGTGCGCGTTGCTCTGCCGCTCGGTGTTGGTCGCCGTCGACCTTCCGGATCAACGCCGCGATTGCCGCCGTCTCCCGGCAGCTACCGTGGGTGGCGGCCGACAAGCGAAGCTTGGCGTCGCGTTCCCTCCTTGATTGGATATCGACGCAGGCCGCCTTCGCCAGGGCCACCGGGGCGGTGCGAGCAAGCCGCGTTGCGCGCAGCCATCCATTCGCGGACCGCGACCGCCTTTGATCGAGGCGCCGATTGCCGAACTCTGTGTGCTCCACAGGCAACCGCTCGCTTGCTCGGCTGCAGCCAGCACATTCACACCCGTTCCGCCTCGTGCAACCAAGCCCGGATCATATGCAGCCTCGCGGAAGCTCCCGCCGAGGGATTACCTGCGCGCATTCCGCAAGACCAGAGCAGGGATGACGAGGCTCCACCGTTCCATCCCGGCCGGGCCGGTGGCTTCGGCGGGTAGTCAGCGCGCCATGATAACGGGGCGGTGTATTCTCGCGGACCGGGCTACGGCAGCCTCTCGCCCTGGTACCGCCGCCACGCGCTCATCTGTATCGCCGAGGTCAAGCAATGCACCACCACCGGCTTCGTTTTCACCGCGAACGCGCGCGCGATGCCCTCAGCCACTTCGGTCTCCTCGCGGATGGTAATCCCCTCCGCGCCAAATGATCGCGCCCAGGCCGCGAAGTCCGGATTAGTCAGCTTCGTGCCGCCCATGAACGGCCGGTCCGGATACCGCACGTAGCTGTGCATTCCGATTGTGCCGTACATCGCGTTGTCGGAGATGATCATGATCGGATTGCCGCCATACTGGCAGGCAGTAGCGATTTCGTTGCCCATCATCAGTGCGCCGCCATCCCCGAGGAACGCGACCACCTGTGTACCCGGCCGCCGGAGCGTGGCCGCCACCGCCATCGGCATGCCAGACCCCATCGCGCCAACAATCGACGACAAGAACACCTGGCCCGGCTTGAACCCAATGTAGCGATGAATGAACGAACCGAAATTTCCTGCATCCGACGTAACGGTCGCATCTGGCGCCAGGTGCTTGTCCACTTCGCAAACGATTGCCGCGAAATTGACGCCGTCAGATGTCGGCTCCCAGGTCTTCTCCAACAGAGCGCGATGGATTGAGTGCAGCCCGTCCACCCAGCCCTTGCGCTTCGCCGCCCCCCCCGGAGCAACACGCGCCAGCAGTGCCTTCAGAACATCATGCGGATCGGCCGCGATGCCGAGATCAGGCCGGAACACGCGACCTATTTCGTTCGCATCCGGCCACACATGCACGAGCGGAAGCTGTGGCTGCGGCGCGCTAGGGAACGTGTATGACTGCGACACGGTATCGGTCAGTCGTTCACCCAGTGCGACCATCAGGTCGGCTTTTTTCATCTCGGTGATCAGCTCGCGCGGAACGCGGATGCCCACGTAGCCGCCGTAGCTCGGATGCCGCGCATCGAATAGGGTCGGGCGGCGATGCGTCGGGCAGATTGGCAGAACCCATTGCTCGGCAAATCTTTGCAGGTCGCCGTACACCGCGTTGTCGTAGAGCGCGCAGTGCTGCATCTCACCGCCAACCAGCACCAGCGGCCGTTCTGCTTTAGCCAGCATGTCCGCCAGCTTATCCAAATCCGCCGCGCGGGGCCCCGATAGAGCGCGTGGGCGCGGCCGATCCGGCTCGGCGTCGGTCTCCTCGTCGAAAATATCCTCTGGCAGGATCACTGCGACTGGCCCGGGTGTCCCGCTCTCCGCCGTATGAAACGCGCGCGCAATAGCTTCCGAGGCCTGTTCCGGCTCGTTCACCTCGATCACCAGCTTGGTCACATCCGACAGCAGGCGGCTGTAATTCTGCTCTTGTAGCGCAAGACGGCCGAAATCCTTGCGTTCCACTTGACCGACCAGCATCACCATCGGCGTCGCATCGTGATACGCCGAATGCAGCGACACCATCGCGTTGGACAGGCCCGGTCCGCGCGAGACAATGCAGCAGCCGGCACGATTGCGCAGCCGCCCGTCGGCAACCGCCATGTAGCCTGCGCCGCCTTCATGCCGGCACACCACCATTCGGATCGTGTTCCGCTGCAGCACGGCGCTGGTAAATCCGACATAGCTTTCGCCCGGTACGCAGAAGATCTGATCGATGTCGTGTGCTTCCAAACTCTCCGCCAGCAGGCGGGCAACGGTGCGGGTCATATTGTGAAAGTCTCCTCTTGAGGAATCAGCGCGCCGCGCAGCGGATCAGCGGATAGGGATAGGCAGAGCACCCCGGGAACACGATCTGATTGTCGCCGCGCCGCTGCACCGTCAACCTATCGGGGCTGGCACAGCCAAAGCCCAATTCCGGTGGGGTCGGTGCCTGCACCAGCATCCCGCCTTGCGCCGCTGGCGGTTGGCCGTTGAACTGGAATATGAACCCATCCTTGGT
>JASHVB010000342.1 GCA_030039695.1 Acetobacteraceae bacterium | reverse complement strand
CTAAGAGACCTCAATCGTCGCAACCAGCGCCTGCGGGTCCGCGCCGGGCATGTCACGTCGATCGCACACGATGGTGGCAAAGACGGCGTCCGGACAGCGCTGTGGATCAGTTGCCAGCAGCCGTTCCGACGGGGCCTCCAGCGTGCTTTGTGCCTCGCCAAAGGTCAGCCGTTGCGCTGCATTGAGCGCCGCGCCGTCGGTTTGGTAAGGGCGTCCGCGGCAAGGAATCCCATATCAACGCTGCGTTGTTCGAGAATGCACGACGGCGCATTGCCTTGGGCGATCGCCACGTTCGCGGACAGACTGCGCAGCGCAGATCTTGCAGTTGCGCCACCTTCGTCCATTCGTCGTTGCGTTCGAACCCCGAACCAACGCCACGGACGGAACGGTGACGCAGGTTCCGGGATCAGCCAACCACGCCCTTGCCGCGCAGATCGCCGATCGCGGCGCTGTCGAGCCCAAGCCAGTGCGTCAGCACGTCCTCATTATGCTCTCCGAGCATCGGCGCCGGCTTCACCGGCGGCGGACTGCCCGCGAACCGCACCGGCCACGACACCATTTTGAACGGCCCGTTCGCGGGATGCTGGATCGTCTGCAAGATTCCGCGGTGCTCGAACGTCGGATCATTGTACAGTTCCAGCGTGTCCAGCACCGCGCCCGCCGGCACACCGGCACGGCCGATGATCTCCATCGCCTCGTGCTTGGTATGCTTCATCGTCCATTCGGTGATCATGCCATTCACCTCATCCGGACGTTCCGCGCGTGCCCACGGCGTTTCGTAACGCGCGTCGCCGATCAGGTCCTCGCGGCCAATCACCTTCAACAGGCGATACCAGTGTTCCGGATTGGCCCGGCTGGTGAAGATGTAAACGCGGTCGTTGAGCTGGCCGCCCTTGCAGGGAAATGTGCCCATCGGCGGCGTTGCGCCGGATACCGAACTGTCGGCCGCGCGGCCGGCGGCCTGCTTGTTGCCAGTGCGGTTCTGCGCTGCAAACGCGATGCGGATGTAATGCAGCATTGCGTCCTGCATCGCTACTTGCAGGTGCTCGCCCTGGCCGGTCTCCTTGCGGCGATAGAGCGCGCCCAGGATGGAGATCGCCATGAGCATGCCGGTGCCGGTGTCACCGAGCGACGGACCAGGCTTCAGTGGCCGGCCGTCACGCTCGCCGGTAATGCTCATCGTCCCGCCACAGGCCTGCGCGATCATGTCGAACGCCAGGTTCTTTTCGTACGGGCTGCCCTCGCCAAAGCCTTTCACCTGGCAATAGATGATGGACGGATTGATCGCCTTAATCACGTCATAGCCGAGGCCCAGCCGTTCGATCGCGCCGGGTGCGAAGTTCTCCATCATCACGTCGGCCTGCTTCGCGAGGTCCTTCACGAGCTGCAGGCCCTTCGGATCCTTCAGATTGACGGTGATGGATTTCTTGTTGGCATTGAACAAGAGGAAATAGGGATCGTCGACGCCGGGCTTGCCGCCGAGTTGACGGCCAGGATCGCCGCTGCGGGGGTTTTCCACTTTCACCACTTCGGCGCCGAGCCAGGCCAACGCTTCAGTGCAGGAGGGACCTGCCTCGAACTGCGTCAGGTCCAGAATCTTCACGCCGGTCAGGCAGCTTTGTCCGCCGGTTCTTGCATCCATTTGCCATTCCTCCGTTCGGGTTCTGCGGCAACGCGCCGCAGATGCCGGAGCGGAAACGCTACAGGGAATGCATGCGGGAGGTAAGAGCGAGCGGAACTGTCAGGCCCGGCCGGCTTTGCGTGCTGCCTTTCTTGCCGGTCCGGTGCGCTTTTGGCCCAGTCCGATCTTCTTCGCGAGCGCCGAGCGAACTTTGGCGTAATCAGGCGCAACCAGCGGATACGTCATCGGCAGGCCCCATTTCGAGCGGTACTGCTGCACCGAAAGATTGTGGTCGGTCATCAGATGCCGCTTCAGCATGGAAAAATGCTTGCCGCACTCAAGGCAAACGATGTGGTCACCGAATACCGATTTTCGCACCGGAACGGCCGGCTCCACCCTGGCAGGCTCGGGCGATTCTTGCCCGACCGTAACAAGCGCGTGGTGTACTTGCCGAATCAGCTCTGGAAGTTGTTCGGTGGGCACAGTGTTGTTGCTGGCGTGCGCGCTGACAATTTGCGCTGCGAGCGCGAGCACTTTCTCGTCCATTTGCTCTCTCCCGTAGGCTGCTGGAGGCGCTTCTTAGAATACCTGTGTTGATTCGGCCAGCACTGCGGCGCGTGTCGGGAACCGACGGCGTTAGGCCGCGGGGACATCGCGGTCCTGGGCAGGAAACGGGAAGAAGCGAGCGCTGCCGAATGCTTCATAGGCGTATCTCAGCGCCCGGCTTTGTGCGTTCGGCCCAGTAAAGAAATGCGGCTTTTCCCGTGGTGCGGCGGACATGACCGGCGCCTCGACAATCCAGCGGCCCTGTACCTCGGCGGCGGGATACACCCGTGCCGGCTCCAGTACTTCAGACCGCTCGGCTTCGCCCGCCACTCACCCCTCCTTGTTGCGGCGCAGCATAACAGGCTTGACAAATGGATGAAAGCCCTTTGACAACCGGGTTGCATTGTCTATACGATACTATTCCGTTATAGATATCACCAGACTCAGGCGCGGCGTGTGCTCGTTCTTCGCGCGGCACGATGGTGCAATGCGAGCACGATACTATCTCGGTCGAAAATCGTGATGTCTCTTTCGAGACGTTGCGTTCCTTAATTGTTGACGTTGCACCATCGTTCCGCGATGCTCGCGAGAACGTGTGCGGTTGGAGGAGGCTCGCGTGACGGCAGGAGAGAGCTTGCGGCAGCCGCGCCGGCCGCGGCGGCTGGGGCTTGCGCTGGCGGCATGCGTGCTGACCCCGGTGGCGCCAGCGGTTGCGCAGCCCGCGCTGCAGTTGCAGCAGAACCCAGTGCCGCAAGGCTCGCCGATCCCACGCGTGCTGCCACCCGCACCGCCTGCCACCAGCCCGACACCCGGCCTGCCAGCGCTACCCCCACCGGGCGCCGAGGTCCCCAACAAGATTGTCAACGTCACCAGCGTCTCGGTCGAGGGCGTCACCGCCTTCCCGCTGGCGGATATCGAGCGCTACACCGCGGGACTGACTGGCCAAGTGCCGCTGCCGAAGATCGACGCCGCGCGTCAGGCGATCGTGCAGCACTACCGCTCGGCCGGCTATGTGCTGAGCACGGTGTCAGCGAACCTCGACCAGGCCGGCAGGCTGCGCTTCATCGTCACCGAAGGCCGCATCGCGAGCGTCAAGCTGGACGGCGACATCGGCCCGGCGGGCACGCAGGTCCTGCGCTTCCTTAACCGGCTGACCGAAGTTCACCCGATCGACGCGGCCACCCTGGAACGCTACCTCCTGCTGGCGCAGGACGTGCCGGGCGTGTCCCTGCGCGCGGTGCTGGAGCCGTCGACCGACGAACCCGGTGCGCTGAACCTCATTGCGCAGGTGAGCCGCAAGCCGGTCGGTGGGGTGCTGAGCTTCGACAACCGCGCTTTCGACCAGACCGGCCCGGTCGAGGCGCTGGGCGTGTTGGATCTCAACAGCTTCACGTCGCTCGGTGAGCAGACCGAGTTCTCATATTACCACACCTTCCCGGACAGCCAGAATTTCTACCAGTTGAGCGAACAGTTCTTCCTCGGCAGCTCGGGGCTGAAGCTGAAACTGTATGCCGGCACGGGCCTGGCGGTGCCGGAGGGCGGCGGCGCCAGCGGGCTGCAGGTGCTGAACTACCACGGCTATACGCAGGTGCTGGGCGGTGCGCTGAGCTACCCGCTGATCCGCGCGCGGCAACAGACACTGAATGTGTCGGTGGCGCTGGACGCGCTGGAATCGGAGGTGGACGACAATTTCAGCGCTACGGGGGGCTATGGCCTGGCGAGCTATGATTCGCTCAGAGTGGTGCGGTTGGGCGCGGACTACGCGATGTCGGATCTGTGGGCGGGCTCGTCGCGGCCGGCAGTGAACGCGGTGACGGTGCGCGTGTCGCGCGGGCTGCACTGGCTGGGTGCGTCGGAGAACAACGCGCCGGACGCGCCGCGGCAGAACGAAGTGACGGATTTCACCAAGCTGAACTGGCAGTTGAGCCGGACGCAGACGTTGTTCACGCCGTGGCCGGGGGCGAGCGTGGCGCTGATGGGGCTGACGGCGGGGCAGTGGACGGATGATATCCTGCCGCCGGCGGAGCAATTTTATTTGGGCGGGGCGCAGTACACGCGCGGGTATTATTCGGGCCAGGTGGCCGGGGATAAGGCGCTGGTGGCAACGGTTGAGCTGCAGCTCAACACGGGGACGGACCTGACGATGTGGGGCCTGTCGGCCAACGTCTCGACGCAGTTCTACTTGTTCTACGACTGGGGCGAGACGTGGCAGAACCAGTCGACCGACTTTGCGACGAACGTGTCCTCGTTTGGTGGCGGGGTGCGGGCGCAAGTGACGCGCTACATCGAGGTCGATCTCGAGGCGCTGGCGCGGTTCAACCGCTTCCCCACCGGCACCTCGGGTACGAATGTCACCGAGCTCAACGGCTATGGCCTGTACTGGCGGCTGGTTGGGCGCTTCTGACTGATGCAACAGAACACCGCTGTAATGGCCGCGCGGGCGGCGGGGAAACGTGAATTGGCCAACCCACGACACGAACCGGACGTGAAGCTGCTCGGCGTCGTCCGGCGCAAGCGCGCCGCGCTGATGGGGAGCACGGCGCTCTGCGTCACCTTCGTCATGGTCGTTTCGCTGCCGGCCGACGCGCAGCTCGCGCCGAACGCGCGTCCGACTGGCGGCGTGGTGACGGCTGGCGTCGCCTCAATCAGCCAATCCCCGTCGCAGACAACGGTCGACCAGTCGAGTAGCCGCGCCGCAGTCAACTGGCAGAGCTTCAACGTTGGCAGCCAGCAGGGAGTGCAGTTCAACCAGCCCTCGGCGAGTTCGGTCACCCTGAACCGCGTTGTCGGGCCGAACCCATCGCAAATTGCGGGCAAGATCGACGCCAATGGCCAGGTGGTACTTATCAACCAGTCGGGCGTCGTTTTCTACAAAGGCTCGCAGGTCAACACCGCCGGCTTGATGGTGTCGGCCGCCGGCATCAGCAACCAGAACTTCATGGCCGGCAAGATGGTCTTCGACCGGCCAGCCGCGCCCAACGCGCAGATCGTCAATCAGGGCCACATCACGATCAAACAGGCGGGTCTCGCCGCGTTTGTCGCGCCGCAGGTGAGGAACTCCGGCGTCATCACCGCGCGGCTTGGGCACGTGGTGCTGGCTGGTGCGAGAACCGCGACGCTCGACCTCTACGGCGACGGCCTGGTTTCGGTTGACGTCACCGGCGCAGTGACGCAAGCGCCGAACGGCGGCGCCGCACTGGTGACCAACACCGGTGTGATACGCGCCGATGGCGGCACAGTGCAGCTTACCGCGCGTGCGGTGGACGGCATCGTAACGAATTTGGTGGATGCCGGGGGCGCGATCAGCGCGAACAGCGTCGGGAGCAAGACCGGGGTCATCGCGCTGACTGGCATTGGCGGATCGATCATCGTCGATGGCCAACTTTCCGCCACCGGCAACGCGCCGGGCACAACGGGTGGCGAGATCGTCGCCAATGCGACGGGCAACGTCACACTTACGTCGAAGGCGCGCGTCAATGCGTCCGGCCGCGCGGGCGGTGGGACTGTCGCGATCGGCACGACCCTCGCACGCGCGAGGGGCGGGCCGAGCGTCAGGTCGAGGTGGACCGCGGCCAACGTCACGGTACAGCAGGGCGCGATGATCGCCGCCAACGCCACCGCGAACGGCAATGGTGGGCGGGTAACCGTGCTGTCGAGCGGCACCACGCAAATGGGCGGCGATATCGACGCGAAGGGTGGTCCCGACGGCGGCAATGGCGGATTCGTCGAGACGTCGGGCGACGTGGTGGCATTGACCGGCCTCGTGGATACCACAGCCCCGCTTGGGACGATCGGCACCCTCCTGCTCGATCCGTCGGATCTCTACATTTCGGATACCGAGCCATCCGCCGCGACACAGAATCCATCGACCGTGTCGTGGGTCAGTCCAGCGACGCTGGCAACGCAGAGCACCAATATATCCCTGGCGGCAACCGACGATATCTTCGTTGCCACCACGAACGGGACGTCCAATACGCTCAACCTCGGCTCGTACAGCCTGACGCTGAATGCCGGCGCGGATCTAACCATCGATCGCGGCTTCAGTATCGACGCCAGCGAAATTTCACTTACGGCAGGCGGGTCCATCACGCTCAGCGGTTCGTCTGGCGTGACAGCGGGCCTGATCACTAGCACCGAGATTGGCAGCCTCGCGGCGACCAGTCTGCAAGCCACCGACGTCACGATGAGCGCATCGACCGGCATTTCGCTGGCTGATGCAACACTCGGCAGCACCGGCTCGCCGATCACCACGCTCGATCTCAGCAATTCAACCAGCGGCGGCGTGACGCAGAGCGCGGACGGTACGATCTTCGCCACAACGTTGCAAAGTGCCAGTGGCATCGCGGGGGGCGCGACTTTTGCTGGCAGCGCCAATGCCATCGCCTCGATCGGATCGATCGCCGTCAGCAATGGCGATTTCTCACTGGTGGATACCGGCGACCTTGGTGTCTCCGGCACGCTGACGGCGACGAACATTTCGCTCACCAGTGCGACGATCACCGCGACCGGCAGCATCGGCGCGTCGGATACGGCGCTGCTCGACGCGACCGGCGGGGCCATCCTGCTCGACAGCGGTCAGGTCTCGGGTACGACGGTTGATCTGTCGGCCACGAGCGGCGTCACCCAGGCGGGCAGCGCAGTCATCAGCGCGACGATCCTGCAGAGCGGATCGGGCGTCACCGGGAC
>JASHVB010000341.1 GCA_030039695.1 Acetobacteraceae bacterium | reverse complement strand
AAGCCAAGAGCCCCGACTGCGGCCAACAGCCAAGCAAAAGGCTATGGGAGAAGGTTCGTCAAACAGGCTATAACTGCCTCGGCATTGGCCACCTCGGTAACCAACCCAATATAGCCGTTGGAACGAATGATGTCTTCGTCGACCCCGGACATAAGGCACAGTCCGCTGTGACCTCTCCATGGCTGCCTATGACAGCGTGAACGAAAGTGTGGCTCAGGTCGGCGGAAGAGACTGCTTTCGTTAAGCGTTATCGGGATGAGACTGGCGGCATTTGGCAGTCTGGCATGCCAGAGCTAACGTTCACGCGCGGCGTCCGGAGGCACGACGCGACCCCGCGCGGGACATTCACTCGGCTTGCCCGGAGCTTAGTTTGCGCTCAGGCCCATTTGGTAACGTCTATCACGCAAGGCCGGTCCGTACGGGCGGGTTCATGTCCATCGGCAGTTGCCCCACGATGCAACTATGAACCCGCCCTGATCGAAATCCGCAGCTCAAGTGACCGCGATCGGGCAGCCATTCGAACCGGTGGCACCCTTGACCGGCGTCGGCGCGAAGATGAACACAAACTGGTATTTCTTGTCGGCGATCAGTTCGTCGAACACCAGGTTCTCGTGGTTGACGATACCCAGCTTGGTCTGCAGTTCCTGGTGGCAGGGGAATACAAGACCCTTATCGGGATTGGGCACGACCTCGACGGCCCAAGTATCCGCGCCCGTCAGAGAGAGATCCTTCTCGGCCACCCAACGCGCCACCTCCAGACCCTGTCCGGGCTCGCCACTGTTGAAGCGATCGTTGTTCTTCAGCCACAGCCGACCCCAACCGGTATTGTAGAAGATGGCGTCGCCGGGCTTGATGTCGCTTTCCTGCATATTCTGCTTGGCCAGCGCGGCGCGGATATCGGCCACCGTGATCTCCTCGCCCGCATCCATCATGCGGCCCTTCACCGCCTCGATGTCCACCAAGTGCCCACGGGTGAATATCGGCTTCAGCTTCTCAACACCCAGTTTCTTGAGGCCATACGGATCGGCCATCTCCGCCATGGTATGGCCGTTGTAGAAGTACATCTGGGACTTGTCGCCATCATTGCCGAGCTGAATGCCAATATGACCGAGCCCGTCGAATTGCGTGCCGGTCTGGCCGATTTCGGTTGCCACATATTCGTCGTTGTAGACTAGCATATTCTGGCCGAACGGGCCACCGGTCGGCGAACTCGGCATGCGCAGCATGAAGGAACGCTTGCCAAAGCACGGCATTGCCTGCTCGTAGTTCCGCGCAAGCTTGTACATCTTGCCGTCCTGGATGTACTTGACGGTGTCCAGCACCTTCTGCGGCGTGCAGTGGTTGGTGGAACCGGCCTCGTCGCCCGCACCCCACTTGGACGGCCACCATTTCTGGTCCGACAGGCGCGGCATCGCGCGCGTCTCTGCCGCCGCCGCGGTCCACGAACCGTGGCCGGTCCCTCCCGCAACCATCCCCGCCGCTCCAAGGCCCGCAGTTTTCAGGAAGTTGCGGCGATCGCCTTGCGGCAGCCCCGTGTCACGATCCATGATCCGTTCCCTCCGCGTTTGCCCGACCCCTACGCCCGCGTCCGGACAAACCCGGACGCCGCCGGGATGCGACGGATTATCGCACGTGCTAGAGTTATTTTCAAATATGTTGAACCGAGCTGGGAATCCGCCATGAATCTTTTCGAACACGACAAGTCGGCCAGCCGTCTACCCGTATCAGTGATCACTGGTTTCCTGGGGAGCGGTAAGACGACGTTGCTCAACCGACTCCTGCGCGATCCCGACATGTCAGACAGCGCCGTTATCATCAACGAGTGGGGCGAGGTCGGCTTGGATCACCTGCTGGTCGAGACGCTCGACGGCGAAGTCGCGATCATGGCTAGCGGCTGCGTCTGCTGTACGCTGCGCAGCGATCTGGAGGCCACGCTGCGCGGGTTGCTGATGCGGCGCGACAAGGGCGAGGTGCCGCCGTTTCGGCGCGTGCTCCTAGAGACAACCGGCTTGGCCGATCCAGCACCCATTATGCAGATGCTACTGAACAATCCACTGGTGAGCCATTTTCTGCGGCTTGATGCGGTTGTGACGACCGTCGACGCGACGAATGCCCGGCGGCAGCTCGATGAACATGTGGAAGCCGTGAAGCAGGTAGCGATCGCCGACCGGCTGTTGCTGACCAAGACCGACCTGGTCGACGGCGGGAGCGCTGCCGAGTTGGAGGGCCAGCTGTCGCGGCTCAATCCCGGCGCGACCGTGATGAGGGCGGCGCATGGCGAGGTGGCGCCTGATCGGTTGTTCGGCGCCGCGCTGTTCGATCCGGCGCGCAAGATGCCGGACGTGCAGGCTTGGCTGCGCCCGGAACGGCACGAGCATCACGCGAACGTGCACGACCACGACGAGGCGGCGGAGGCGCATCATGCGAGCGGCATCCGCTCGTTCTGTCTTACGTTCGAAGACCCGCTGTCGTGGCAGTCGGTTTCCGACTGGTTGATGATGCTGCGGCAGGAGCGCGGCGAGGATCTGTTGCGCGTGAAGGGGCTTCTGCACCTGCAAGACGAGGCGCTGCCGGTCGTGATCCATGGCGTGCACCACGTGTTCCATCCGCCGGTGCAGTTGAAAGCCTGGCCGGACAACGATCGGCGATCCCGCATCGTATTCATCACCCGCGGTCTCGAGCGCGCTGAGGTCGAGGAAACTTGGTCGGCGCAGAAACAGGCAGTGACGGACTGACAGCGCCTGTAGGATAACCGCTCTCGACCCGCTGCAGGCAGAGGCCCGCGGTGCTGCCTGTTCTCCTATTGCCGGGCAAGGGTGGAATTGACGAAAGCCGCAGCGGCGGTTGCGAGGTTGTCCTCAGGATGGGCCGAACAATAGCCGCCGATCCATTCTTCCAGCGAGGCTGGGGTCATCCCAGCACCTGGGTCAGTGGAGCCAAAGAACCCGGCACCAGACACAAATCCTGTGGCCCAGTTGACAAGGGCCACACCCTCTACACTGAGAGCAGTGGTCCCGGTGACGTTCTCGTTCCACTGATGGCAAGTCCTGGCCAGACCAGTCCCAAGCACGGTATAGGTCCTGGCGGCGTGCGCTGTCCCACCAAGCGCCGCTAGAGCCACCGCGGCGGCGAGCATCAATCTTCGCATTAAGCATCCTCTCACGGGGACGTGAGCCATAGCATCCGCCGGCTGTATCGCGAAGTGAATTGCGGTGCAGAAAGCGCCGTCCATTTGCGGAGGCGGCCCCCGCCCAGATCCGGCGCCACAGGCGCGTAGGCGAGTGATGCCTCATTGCCGGACACGACGCGGAAGCCGTGCTGCACCGCGAAGCCAACGGCCTCCAGGCATGCATCTCGGGTACACTCAGGATTAACCGCCACGTCATCGGCCCCCGCATGGTAGCACCCCACGAGGTAGTGTTCTCCGGAGGCCGTCCAGTGGACGTCACTCCACGCGGCCTCCCGCGCGACAGTCACGCCCTCAAGGTAGGACTTGGCAGCGCTCAAGGTGGTTACGCCGGGACGCACGAGGCGTTCCCGCATGCCGGTGTGATGGGTGTTGTCAACGGTGGACATCCCGACACCTTGGGCATGCGACGTCCCGCCCAGCACACCACACACCGCCAGCACAACAATAACCGTTGATGTGCGAAACATAGAAACTTCCCAGAATGACCGGCGTGCATAACGTCCAGCGCTGGTAGTAAAATTGTTGAGTCAGGCAGAAAAAGCCGCCCCTCCCGAGGCGACTCTCCTAGTTGCCGGTACGTGTGGTCATTCACCCTCGCGGCGTTCTGTCCATGTGTTCAGCGCCGCTGCTAGCCCCCAGCGATACGGCGTATTGCTCGCAGCGTGTCGCCAACAGCGCCCGGTGATACCAGCGGGTTACAGACAACACCGGCGAGTCAGTGCGGCATAGATACGACATATGAGGACCAATGAATTGATCTTTTTTCTATTTCAATAGGAGAATGTCATGTCTCTCCCGCGACGGCCGAGGGGGAGGAGTTCGAGCATGGGCCAGTTCGCGGCGGAAAAATCGAAGCTTTGGGCGGCCTACCCTGCGATTCCAGCGACCGCGCAAAGCATAGTGATCGTTGGCCTGCGGGTCGGGCTGTGAATATCGACATTCTGGCCATCCATCGAGAGCGTCACCAGGCCAATGCCGCGGCGGTGTCGACGGAAGGCGGCAGTCCCCCCGCCCCTCTACGAAGGTCTGGAACGGCGCGGCTATGCTAGGCAGTTGGGTGGAGTCTGTTAGTGGTCCTTGGAGACACCAGTGTTCGGCGGCTAAGCGATCATACGACACCAAGTAGGCGGATTAACCCGACGCCGATCCACCCTAAGACGAACAAAGACAGAGCCACAGCAGCGGTAACGCGACCGCCGGCATGCGCCACCGCGCGAAGATCTGTGCCGAGACCAGGCCGGCCATTGAGATTATCGTTAAGAGGCTGGTTGCGGCGGATAGTGGCCCCAGCATTGCGTGCGGGATCACATTGGCCGAGCGGAGCGTAGCCAAAGCCAGGAAGCTCGCGATGTACCAGGGGACCATCTTGTGTAATGGCTATTTGCCTGACACGGGACTGTCTCCGGCAATGACGTGCGCCTTGGCCTCGCGGGGTTCGTCACGCCACTGCCGTTCCAGTGAAATCATCAACCGTCTTCTCGGCAACTGGCGGGATGCCGGGTGGCTGCGCCTGTCCGACCGCAGTATCGCGCTAACCGACGTACAGGCCCTGCGCACGCTGCTGCGCGACGACGCGTTGGAGTGACGCGGCCTCACCCCCGCTGTCATAGCCGGGCTTGGGTCAGCCATTCGCTCGTCGAGCAACCGCGAGTTGTCCATTCGGTGGGCGAATCAGCAGGAGCGACAGGCAGAGAAAACCCATTGGCCCACGAGATATCGCGACGGCTGGCCAGCTGCCTTGCGGTCCAGGAAGCCCTCCGGACGCTACGCGTTGAACCGCATCACCCTGTCTCGCACCACCTGCAGCGTCGCACCCCCGATCCCAGCCGCCTCGCTGCGCCTCGCTCCATCGTAGATCGCCGCCAGCGCGCCAAGCCGCCCGACCTGCCGGACATCCTCCCTGGATTGCTTTGCGGTTGGCTAGCTTACAGCGGTGCCTGATCAAACAGTACCACGACCGAGCGCCCGGCTGCGCGGTAGACACGGTCAGAAAGAGGGACTGCTGTCTGCCATGGGACAATGTCGAAGGGGGATTTCAGTGACGTGTCAATCCATCGGCGCCATGAGACGGCAGATGCCGGCAACTCGAAGTCGAGCAGCTCCCAGTACGCGTTCATGATGAAATAGCCATGCAGGGGTTGCCGCTGCAACTCGAACTCGAAGGCCAGGCTATGAGACTGGTTCGCCCAATCCGGCTGCCCAACCCTAACCCCATGCCATGCCTTCGTCGCACACCGGATCAGTTGGTTCAGGCTCATGCGGCGCAGCTCGTGTTCCACGTCTCGCCGAAGCCGTCGCGCGTTGAGCAATGTCACGAACCGATGCAAATCGGCATGCTTTTCGACCAGTTTCCAGTCAAACCAGCTGATTTCGTTGTCCTGGCAATAGGCGTTGTTGTTGCCCAATTGTGTGCGCCGCACCTCGTCGCCCATCACAAACATTGGAACGCCCAGCGACATCATGGTCACCGTCAGGAAGTTCTTTATCTGCTGGTTCCGTAGCTGCTCGACCGCCACGTCATCCGTTGGTCCCTCCACGCCGCAATTCCAGCTGCGGTTGT
>JASHVB010000340.1 GCA_030039695.1 Acetobacteraceae bacterium | reverse complement strand
CTCGCGCCCGTTGTCGGCGATGCAGTCTGACGATCACCTTCTCGATATGCGTCTTCGGCACCTCCTCATGCAGAGCGCGGCGAACGATGGGTTCCAGGTCGCTACGCATGGCAATCTGCCGTTCCTCACTTTGGTGCAGGTGCAGGGTCGCATTACCCGGAATCGTGACGGGAATCAGGCCGCTCGCCCGGCCCGTCATCGGGCCTGGAATGGGATGTGAGCTTCACCCGATGCAAGTCGGTCGAGGCAACGGCCTGTGCGCTGGGGTGCGCCAGCATAGCTGGCAGGACTGCGGGGTGGATTGTGGGAGGATTGGGGAGTTCTGACCAAGCAGTTGAAATTGCTACGGGTCTGGTGGAGGGGGTTGGATTTGAACCAACGTAGGCGTGCGCCAACGGATTTACAGTCCGTCCCCTTTAGCCACTCGGGCACCCCTCCGCGCCGGGTGACGGCCTCTATTGCCAACCGCCGGCGATGTCAACGAACCGCTGCGGCCATGAACGCGTTCGTCTCCTCGGCGGTCGGCACACTGCCTTGGCTTCCGGCACGCATGCAACACAACGCGGCCGCAGCATTGGCGCGATGCAACGCGACACCCAGCGGAGCCCCCCGGTCGAGCGCCGCCGCCAAGACCCCGACGAAACAGTCGCCCGCGGCAGTGGTATCGACCGGAACGATCTTGTGCGCCGCCACGTGGAGCGGCCCTCCGGCAGTTGCGGCGTCAATTCCCTCTGCGCCGAGGGTCCGAACGACCTCCACGCCTAGCGCCATGCGCAGGGCTGCCGCATCGGCGCTGCAGCCATAATTGCCGGCCAGCCACGCCGCCTCGGTTTCGTTGGCAACCAGCAGGTCGACCATGCGCAGGGCGTCGTCCGGCAGTGGCAGAGCCGGTGCGAGATTCAACACAGTGCGGGCACCCCGACCGTGCGCACGCCGGATCAGCGCGGCGGTCTCTGTCGCGGGCACCTCCATTTGCAGCAGCAGTGTTGTTGAAGGCGCCAGCAGCGCATCCTCGATTTGCTCGGCGCTCACCAGCAGATTGGCGCCGGAACCGACCGCAATGGCATTGGCCCCGCTCGGATCCACAGTGATAGCGGCACAGCCAGTGCTAGCCTCTGTCTCGATCGCGCGTGACAGGTCGATTCCGGACTCGCGCAGCAATCGCAGCGCACCCATCGCCAACGCGTCTCGGCCCACGGCACTTGCCATGATGACGGGGGCGCCGTCGCGCGCCGCGGCGACTGCCTGGTTGGCGCCTTTGCCGCCCGGTTCAATGCGAATGCCCGGGCACAGCACGGTCTCTCCCGGCGCCGGGATGTGCTGGACCGCGAAGATCAGGTCGAGGTTGGTCGAGCCGAACACCACGATCATGGCCGGTGGTTCAAGTGCCCGGGCCGTTGCCCGACTGCGGTGCGGGTTCGATCATCTGCGGCCCCCCTGACTCAATGCGGAACACCGCCAGGCCGCGTCGCACCTGCCCGTCCGGTAACAATGCCAACCAGCCATCGGTGCCGAGGAACCCCGCCTGACGGGTTAACGCACCCGCTGAGTACCCCTCGCCCGCCGCCAGGACCCGTGCGATCGACGCCGCGTCGAACGCCAGATTCGCCAGTTGCGGTGGGGCCGTCCCGTATTTGTCGGTATAGGCTTGCACCAAGCCAGCACGTGCCGCCGGATCGGGTGCGGCGTACCAGGCGCCAGGCATTTGGCCCGAACCGCTGGCTGGGGAGGCCCACAGCGACGGTCCCAGCACCTGCACCTGCGAGCGGTTGACGTAATAGTACGGGAGCAGCGCGGCGATCTCCTCGAGCGCATCGCCCGTATCCGCCAGCAGGAGGACATCGAAGGTTGGCGGTGGAACTGGCGTTCTGGCGAGTTCCCGTGCCTCCTCGCGAGCGGCCGGCGTGTCTTTGTCCTTGTCTGCCTTGATCTTGGCGTCGATCCCGGCCCGGCGGGTCGCGTATCCCGAGATGCTCCGCACCGCCGTAGTGATCGATGCCATCCCCGGGGCATGGAAGCGAATATCAGGCGCCGGCAGCCCGGCGGCGTTCGTGGCCTGGCTCAACGCCTGCCCCATCGCCCGGCCAAACTGGCTGTCGGGTAGCACCGCCGCAAATTGCGTCCGCCCCTGCGCCTGTACTGCTGCGACCAGTCGCCGCACCTGCTGTACCGGCGTGATGCCCAGCGTCCAGACTCCGGGCTGCGCCTGCGCCGGATCGTTGGTGAATGCCAGCACGGCGATATTGGCAGCGCGGGCGACCGGCGCGACCGCCGCGGTCTCGGCGGAGGTCAACGGGCCGAGAATAATGCCCGCGCCATCCGTAACCGCAGCATGGGCGGCTGCCGCGGCGCCTTGGGGTGTCCCACCGGTATCTTTCACGTCGAGTTCCGGCGCGCCTGACGTGGCGAAGGCCAGCTGCGCCGCTTGCAGCATGGCTTGGCCGACTTCGCCGAGGGAACCGCTCAGCGGGAGCAGGATGGCGACACGACCGCCGCGGCCGGCGCCCGGTGGCAGCGGCTGACCCTGCCCCAGCATGAGCGACTCCGGCTGCCCCAAGGGGACGTTGCCAAAGCCGTAGCCAGCGCCGCCCATGGGGTAGTATCCGCCGGATTCGGCGCAGCCCGAGAGTGCGACGGCGAGGGAAGAGAGCAGAAATGCCCGACGAAGCATGCGCCACGTCTCCAGGAGGGCGGATGGAAGACCCATCCGTGCCGGACGGTCTTGTGCTGGTTTCCACGCCGATCGGCAACCTGGGTGATGTGACAGCACGCGCTCGTGCAGTCCTTGCGGCGAGCGACGTGGTGCTGTGCGAGGACACCCGCCATACCGCGCGCCTGCTGTCGGCACTCGGCGTTGCGGCGCGCACTGAGCCGCTGCATGAGCACAACGAAGACGCCCGCATCGGCCCGGTGTTGGCATGGCTGCGTGCTGGCAAGCGCGTGGCGCTGGTGTCGGACGCGGGCACGCCGCTGGTGTCCGATCCCGGCTACCGGCTGGTGCGCGCAGCCATTGCCGAGGGGCTGCCCGTGGGCGCCATCCCGGGTCCAAATGCCGCTCTGACGGCTCTGGTTCTGTCTGGCCTGCCACCGCAGCCTTTTCTGTTCCTGGGATTTCCTCCGCCTCGTCACGCGGCCCGGCGGTCGGCATTCGGCACGTTGCGTGCCGCTGAACGCGCCGGTCTTGCCGCGACGCTGATCTGGCATGAGGCGCCCCACCGGCTGGCAGACGCGTTGGCTGACATGGCGGAGGCCTTCGGCGCGCGCCCGGCGGCGGTCGCGCGCGAGTTGACGAAGCGGTTCGAGGAAATGCGGCGGGGGGATCTGCCCACGCTGGCAGCACATTATGCGGCAGCAGAAGCGCGCGGCGAGATCACAGTCGTGGTTGGCCCGCCAGCGCAGGACGACGTGGAGGACCTCGACGGACGGTTACGCGCTGCTCTGGCGGGCCATAGCGTGAAGGACGCAGCGGCGCTGGTGGCCGCGGCGACCGGGCTGCCGCGCAAGGTCGTCTATGCCCGGGCAATGGAGCTGGCGGCTGCGCGGTGAGTCGGCGGGGTGGAATCGCCATCGGTTGCGGGGTGGGCGGGTGCCACCTATAAGGCGCGCCGCCGCGGGCTGACGCAGGAGAGGTGCCGGAGCGGTCGATCGGGACGGTCTCGAAAACCGTTGTACCCTTATGGGTACCGTGGGTTCGAATCCCACCCTCTCCGCCATGGCATCATATATTCCAATGGTTTAGAGGGGATTTCGCCTTATACCCAAAGTGGCGCCCCACGCGCGGGAATGTGCGGGCGGCTCAGTTGGGGCGCGGCTTACTCGCCCTGCCCGTATCCATAAGTCTCAGGCCAAAGGCCAGCGACGTGCGCAACGCCGACGAACGTC
>JASHVB010000339.1 GCA_030039695.1 Acetobacteraceae bacterium | reverse complement strand
ACCGCGGACACGTCCACCACGTTGTCGCCCTTCAGCACGCCGAGTTGGTAATCGTTGAAATAGAGCAGCTTCATGGTGTCCCTCCCTGTGGATGTGTCGCGGGGGAAGGCTAGCGTACCGGTGAATGGCGCGACAGACGGGGCTTGCAGCGGCGCGATTCCCTGGGTGGCGGCCACAGCGTCGAGCGAACGTTGCAGATCCGGTGGCACTGGCATGCCGTTCGCCGTGCGTTCGGCGTAGCGCTGCGCCGCATCCTTGCCTCGCAGGGGCACCGCGTCGAAGCCAGCAGCGTTGGCGGGGCCCGATGGGGGCTGAACATTCCATGGTCGTCGCTGCCGCGCGCGTCGGCTGCCGCCATGAGTGCGGCGACGCTTCGCGCAGGGGTTTCCCGCAGACCGGGGCGCGCAACCCGCCGGCGATGAAGTCCGCCGGCGCGGCAGCCATCACGAGCGCTGAGCCGAGCGAAGTCTAGGTGAGGTCTTTTAACAGCGGCATCGCCTCGGCCGCGAACCGCTCGATCTGTCGGAAGCGCTGTTCGTATGGGCCTAGCAAGTCGAGAATGACATGACGCAGGCCGACGGCGTGGAATTCTCGGATGCGTTCGGCGACCTGAGTGGGCGTGCCGAGCGCGCCGTAGCGCATGGCCGGCTTGCGGAAGTCCATCGCATAGCGGATCGACAGCGTTTCCGTCGCCACGTCCAGCGCTTTTTCGTACGTATCGTCGAGGCGCGTGAACAGGAGGTGTGCCGTGCCAAAATTCGGGAGTTCACGGTCGGCCTGCGCGGCCGCGGCGGCGATTTTTGCCAGTGCCTCGCGATACATCTGTGGCGTGATGACATACGAGAGATAACCGTCGCCGATCCGGCCGATGCGGTGCAGTGCAGAATCGGTACGTCCGGCGAACCACAATCGCGGACCGCCGGGCTGTCGCGGCGGCGGACGCATCGGAACGTCAGTAAATGGTCCGTAGAAGCGTCCGCTGTGACTGACCGGCTCGCCCGACCACAGCTTGCGCAGCACGTCGACACCTTCCGCCAGGCGCGCCCCGCGTTCGTTGCGCGGCACGCCGCAGACTTCGTACTCCTTCGGGAATTCGCCGCCGACGCCGACACCGAAGATCAGACGGCCTTCGGTGAGATGATCGAGCGTGGCGACCTGCTTCGCCACCGGCGCGGGATGGCGCAGCGGCAGCAAATACACCGAGGTGCCCAGCGTCAGCCGCCGGCTTGCCACGGCCGCCTGCGCGAGCTGTAGCAGCGGATCGAGGATTGGAATGGCGAACGACACGTGGTCGCCGACCCAAAGTGAGTCGTAGCCGCAGCGGTCGACGATCTGCACGAGTTGTACGAGCTCGTCGATGCGCGGACGCCAAACGCCGGTCGCCGGCTCGGTGCGGCGGTGGATGGTCTGGATGCCAATACGAAGTTTGCTGTCGAGTTGCATACATTCTTCCTGACATCCCCTCCCGCGGTGCGGGAGGGGATGTCCTTAAGCAGTTTATGCGATTTCTTGAGGCAGGGAGCTCCGCCAGCAAGGCGGGGTGAAGGTCACGCAACGGTGACTTTGTTCCGCGACCCTCCACGATTTGCGCCTTGTCCTCTTCCGCGCAGGGGAGACGTTCTTGCCAATCGCACTCGCTCCGGCTTTCACAGCCCGGTAGCTGCAGCACCTCGTCAGGTCCATCCCAGCCAGCCCTTCACCCCCTGCCCCATCACCAGCTCTAGATCACGACCTTTCAGCCACGGCAGCTCCTCGATGAACATCGTCACACACTGCCGGTAGCTGCATGGCATTCGGGTGATGTCGGTGCCCCAGAAGAAACGCTGCGGACCGAACGCATCGAAGATGCGATGGAGGCCATCGTGAATGTTCCGGAATGGGTACGGCGCCGAGGAATAGGCAGGTGCACCGGTCGCCTTCAGCGCGACATTCGGAAGCTTCGCCAGCGATAGAAGCTCGTTCAGGTTGACAAACGCCGCATCATCCTTGGCCGACCGCACCAAGCCGCAATGGTCGACGATCAGCCGCAGATGCGGATGGCGCTCGGCGATTTGCCCAAACAGCGGGAGAAACCGCCAGGCCATTGTGGCAATTGGCGTGCCGGCTTGCTCTGCCGCGGGCCACACCCAGTCCATCGTGCCGTCGGCATGCCAGGTTTGTTGCTCGGGCCGCGTCAGCGCCCAGCGGAGGCCCAGCATCCCGCGACGTTGCTTCCAGGTACCGATCAGCGCACGGCTTTCCGGCTTATCGAGCGGGAACCAGCCAAGGATGGCGAACTTGTCGGGGTGTTTCGTCGCCGCTTCCACTGCCAGCTCGTTGGAGCTGGGATCCCAGCTCGGTGGATGCAGCACCGCGCCATCCACGCCGGCGGTGTCCATTTCAGCGATCAGCTCCTCGGCCGTAAAGCGCGAGGTCTGGCGATGATGCGCGCTGGGCGTGCCGCCCCCCCAGATATGCACCTGGGCGTCGATAATCTGCATGAGCGTCTCCTCCCTGGCTTGGCCGACATGCTGGCCGCGCGGGGCGCGTCACGCAACCGCCCCTGGACGCTGCGCGCGCGAGCAGCCAAACAGGGCAGGGAAGCAACGGAGCGAATACGTGCTGAGCCGGATCTTGCTGACGAATGACGACGGGATCGATGCGCCGGGGCTTGCTGTGCTGGAACATATCGCCGCCGAGCTGGCACACGAAGTCTGGGTGGTGGCGCCAGAGCATGACCAAAGCGGCGTGTCGCACGCGATCAGCCTGCACCATCCGATCCGCGTCAGCGATCAAGGCACGCGACGCTTCGGTATCACCGGTACGCCGGGCGACTGTGCTGTGATGGGAGTGTGCCATTTCATGGCCAACGCGCCCCCTGAACTCATTCTGTCCGGCGTCAATCGCGGCTTGAACCTCGGGATGGAGACTGTGTTCTCCGGCACCGTCGGCGGGGCGATGACGGGGATGATGCTGGGCATTCCGTCGATCGGTTTGAGCCAGGCCTTTACCGATCCCAAGGACGTGCCATGGGACACCGCACGCACGCTCGGTGCGCGCGTGGTGCGTGAGCTGCTGACGATTGGCTGGAGCAAGGATGCGTGCCTGAACGTGAACTTTCCGCCTCTGCCGCCGGACCAGGCCGGGCCGCTCACGCTTGCGCGGCAAGGTGTGGGCATGGTCGCCGGCATGACCGTCGCGACGCGCACCGATCCGCGCGGCGTCGTTTACCACTGGCTGAATTTCCGCCGCGGCGACCGCCAGCAGGAACCGGAGAGCGACTACAGCGCGATGCGGGCGGGAAAGATTGTCGTGACGCCGCTGCGGTATGATCGGACAGATGAGGATGCATACGCGGCGATGGCGGAGCAGCTGCCGCGGTTTGATGGATAGGCTGGCACGGACCTACTGGCTTCCATACGCAGGCTTCCTGGTTTTTTCAGCGTGGAGCCGACGAGCTCGCTTGAGCGATTTCGTGATCAGACAGCCCGACGATCGGCCGGCCGATCGCTGGACCGGCCGGAAATTTCCCGCCCATCACGCGGTCAACCATACCAAAGGCGAGTACGTTCGGCGCGATCCGCTCGCCGCGGCAGTCACCCACGTCAATACCGGCGAACGTTTCAACGCCGTTCTCCGGCGGTGTTGGATCGGCGTGCATCATTGGTGGTCGATCAAGCACGCGCGCCGCGACCTGAACCAGCTCGTTCTTCATCGGAACGATCGGCAAGCTGCCACTGGCTTTCGGCTCACCGATTCCTCGCTCGGCCATATCCGAACCGCGTGACGACGGAACGGCTGCAGCAATGGGCTGGCGCGCAACGGTTTCTGTGAAACCGGCTGCTTGAGGCCGAAACGGCCGAATACACCCGCACCGGCAAGTTCATCTGGAAGCGGGATAGCCAGCCGATGGCAGTTGCCATCAAAGAGGCACCAGGGCGTGAGTTCTTGGCCGATCTGCCGGCTCACGCCGTCCTCAAGGTCGTTGACGATCGGGATCGGGCGTTGCGCAGGATGGTGGGTGATCGCAGGGCGGGTCGCCAGTGCGGCTTTCCGCGACGGAAAAAGCATTTCGTCAACGAAGCTGGCATCTATTGCGTCAACCAGAACACCGAGATTGCCGAGCGCACCCCGGCTGGAGCGGTAGGTTCCCCCCTCGCTTCAGGCAGCGAGCTGGAGGAGGCGTCTGCCATCGGGCGACCTACAGCCCACCCGTCACGTCGATCGTCAGGCCCGTCACGAAATCCGCGTCGGACGACGCGAGGAAGCAAATGACCTTCGCCTGATCGCTGGCTTCCGCGACGCGGCGCAGCGGCGTGCTCGCGATCTGCGCCGCCTGGGCCTCCGGCGGGCGCTGGTTCCAGTGCGGACGGATGCGCTCTGTTAGCGTCAGGCTCGGCGCGATGGCGTTGACGTTGATGCCGAACGGCCCGAGCTCGAACGAGAGCTTGCGGGTGAAGGCAATAATGCCCCCCTTCGCCGCGCTATAGGCGCTGGACGATACCTGCGACAGCCCACGCCCGGCGATCGAGGCCAGGTTCACGATTTTGCCTGACTTCTGCCGTTTCATCACGGGCACGACCGCGTGCGTGAA
>JASHVB010000338.1 GCA_030039695.1 Acetobacteraceae bacterium | reverse complement strand
GCCTACACCGCCGGACTCGCAACCAACCTGCCGGGCGGCATCGGCGTCTTTGACACCGCGATCCTCCTCGGCCTCAAACCTTATATCGACGCACCACGCATCGTCGGCGCGATCATCGTATTCCGCCTGTACTACTACGTCATCCCGCTGTTCCTCGCCGGAACGCTTTTCTCGGCCAACGAGCTCGTGCTGCGCGGCGACTCGCTCTGGCGGCGTGCCGCGCGCTCGCCGACAGTGCAGGCGATTGGTCGCTGGAGTGAGCCCGATTTCGCCGTGGCCAGCGCCACTGGCTCCGTCGCGCTGTGTGGCGTGCTGCTGTTGTGCCTCGGTGTGCTGGCGCCACAGGCGGACTATGCGTGGCTCGATCCCGACGTCGCCGATCTGGCCAACCAGGCGGGGCAGTTTGTGCCGTCGCTAATCGGAGCCGGACTGGTGATGATGGCGATCGGCCTGTCGCAGCGTGTAAACCTCGCGTGGCGCCTGACACTGCTGTTTTTGGTGATCGGCGCCGCATTCGCGGCTGCGCAGACCGACCGGCTCTGGGTTGCCGCCGTGTTGATGTTGACGGCATTGCTGGTGGTGCCCTTCCGCTCCTGCTTTTACCGCCATGCACGCCTGCTCTCCGGTCCACTCGACCCGGCCGATGCACTGTCGTTGTTCGTGCTGGCCATATGCCTGTTGGCGCTGGCCGCAACGCGTCCCTACACCGGTGGACTTGCCAACAATGCGTGGTGGGCCGTGGTGGTCTCCCGAACGGTTCCCAACTCGCTGCGCGTTGCTGTCGCAATGGCCGTGATCTTCGGGCTGATCGCGATCTGGCGCCTACTGCGTCCCGGACACGTGCGCTGGCTTCCATGGGATGCTGCGGGGCGAGGCCGCTTGGCAGCACTTGGGGTGATTCCGCCACGGCGAGCGGATGGCCTGGTGCTGGGGGAGTCGGAACGCGCCGGGGTTCCATTCCGCCGTTGTGGCCGCGTACTCCTGGGACTGGGCGATCCGAGCGGCGCCGAGAACGACCGCGTTTCGGCGATTTGGCGGCTACGAGATCTGGCGCAGCAGGAGGGGCTCGATCCCGCCTTCTGGCGTGCCGGACCGGAACTGCTGAAGATCTATGGCGATATAGGGCTGACCGCATTGCCGCTCGGGCCGGACGGGCTGCCGCTGCCGGAGGCACCTGATGAGACCCCGGTGGCGCCACATTATCTGGTGTGCGTCGCGGAAAGAGATCTCGGAACACTGCTGCCGCTGCTGCCGGAGTTGGCGAGTGATCAGGACGTGGCGATTTCATTGGCGGCGTAGTGGTACCGAACCACGCGCATTGCCGCCTAGCTTGCGACGTGGCGAGGAGCCATCACCACGTCCTTACGCGAGTCCGTTTACGGTGCGACTCGGTCCGGCACAGGCGTCATGAGTCTACCCATTTTGGGCGAACGGATGCCCGAGAGGATGTTCTTGCACCGGTGAAGTCGTCGCGGGTCAATCGCGCGGCCAGGACGCCGGTGCCGGCCGCTTACGGTTCCCAAACATCCGACCTGATAGGCCATTTGGATACCTCTCTGGCGAATCGTCGTGCCGCAGATCTTAGCCAGTGTTTTCTCAGGCAGTGTTTGCAGGCAGGACGCTAGCGGCTCCGCCGAGGCAACAAGCAGCACGGCGTGTCGTCGCCGAGCACGAAGTGATGAGACAACGCGGCGGCGCTCTAGAAGGCCACATACGATCACCGCCGCATTCACTGCTACATCACGCCAGCTGCTGATGGTGTGAATGGCCGATCTCCGGATGCCAGTGCGGCACCGTCGGCGGCAACCGGCGCGCCGTCGAAGTGGTGGCGACCGGCGAGGCGGAACGCCTGCTTGAACTGGGCGTTGAGAAAGGCGCAGAAGAAGCGGCGGAAGCCGATGGGATGTAGGCCCTCATGCCCGACAAGCAGAACTTTGTCCTGGTGCCACAGCCGCCGGAGGAGCATGATGAGCCGTCGCGTGGCGGCTCGCTCATCGATCGGGTGCGCAACTGGGCGCTTGCGTTGGTTTCGCCCGTTCCGCCTCCTGCGTCCGACATTCCAAGCCGGCCACGCCTGGTGTTCGGGTTCGACGCCACGGCCTCGCGCGAACCGGCATGGGCAATGGCGCGCACCGTCACAGATGCCTTGGTGCGAGCGTTGCCTGGCGAACTGGATGTTGCACTCGCCGTTCATGGCGGCGGCATGCTGCATACGTTCACCGCATTCACCTCGGACGCGCGCACGTTGCGCGACCGCGCGGCGGGAATTAGCTGTATCGCCGGCCACACGCGCCTGCTGACGATCCTGTCACGCAGCCTCGCATCGTCAGGTGTGAAAGTGGTCGTTTACATCGGTGATGTGTTCGAGGAGTCGTTGGCGCGCGGCCAAAAGCTGGCAGACGCGCTAGGTGCGCACGGGGTCAGGCTGATCGTGCTGCACGACACGTCAGACTGGAACGCTCGGCGCGACGCCGAGGTGTTTCTCGACCTGGCGCGACGCACCGGTGGTTGCGTGCTGCCCTTCGATATCAATGCGCCGGACCGGCTGCGCGACATACTGGGTGCAGCGGCAGCTTACGCCGTGGGAGGCGAAGCGCTGCTGCAAGAGAAACGCGCCGAGTTGCCGGGAGCGGTGCTGCTGCTGGAGCACCTGCGGCGCGGCTGACAATCACCCGCGGTTTTGCAGTGCTACCGGTTGCTCCACAGTGGAGGCGCACCCGTTGTCAGCGCTCGCATAGGCGCGCATGAAGCGTAGCAATCCGGGCGCAAAATATCCGGCACTGACGCCGAATACGGCCGGGTCCTACGGCACGATGTGCGGCTGCGACGCCGTAGCAATGGTGATTGCGACACGGAACAAACGATTCGCCAGAAAAATGCCAAGGTTGCATGCGAGGGTCAGTGCACCCGCTAGCGTGTACGCGTGCTGGTTGTTACGGGTGACGACAATATGACAACGCTTCCGGGCAGCGTGCTGGAAGCGTTGTCAGGGTGCCGCACTCGACAGGACGTGCCGCCGGATGTTCTGCGTTATTGCACGCCGGCGAATCCACTTGCGTACACCATGCTGCGTATCACTATGGTCGATGTGGCGGCCCAAACCGAGCAGCGAAAGGCCAGTGTTCTGTTTGCGCTTCCTGCTGGAAACACCCTATCGTGCTCGTTCTGCCGCCTGCACCTTAGCCCAGGTGTCGCGCAGGCCGACCGTCCGGTTGAACACCAGCCGCCCGGGCGTACTATCCGGATCGAGACAGAAATAGCCGGTGCGCTCGAATTGCACCGCCTCGCCCACGGGCGCCGACGCCAGCATCGGCTCGACCAGGCACCCCGTCATCTCTTCCAGCGAGTCCGGATTGAGATCTGCCATCACATCGCCTTCGGCGCCAGGATCGGGCCGCGCGAATAACTGATTGTAAAGCCGTACTTCCGCCGGCACTGCATCCGCCGCGGCTACCCAGTGCAGCGTGGCCTGGACGCGCCGCCCGTCTGGTGCATCACCGCCACGCGTCGCCGGATCGTAGGTGCAGCGCAGTTCGACCACCTCGCCCGCGGCGTCTTTCACCACCTCGCGGCAGGTGACGAAATACGCGTACCGCAGCCGCACCTCGCGCCCGGGCGCAAGGCGGAAGAACTTGCGCGGCGGGTTCTCCATGAAATCGTCGCGTTCGATGAAGATCTCGCGTCCGAATGTCACCTTGCGCGTGCCGGCCAGTGGATCTTCCGGATTGTTCACCGCATCCAGCGTGGCACTCACACCTTCCGGCCAGTTCTCGATCACGATCTTCAGCGGACGCAGCACTGCCATGCGGCGCGGCGCGATGCGGTTCAGCGTGTCGCGCACCGCGTGCTCCCACTGCGCGAGGTCCACCACGCTGTTCGCCTTCGCAACGCCGATTCGCCGCACGAACTCGCGCAACGCCGCCGAAGGAACGCCTCGCCGGCGCAGCCCGGCGAGGGTCGGCATGCGCGGATCGTCCCACCCCGACACATGTTCCTCATGCACCAGCCGCGTCAGCACACGCTTTGACAGCACGGTGTAGGCCAGGTTCAACCGCGCGAATTCATACTGGTGCGGCTGCGACGGCACCGGCAGGTGCTGGATCAGCCAGTCGTACAGCGGTCGATGGTCCTCGAACTCCAGGGTGCAGATCGAGTGCGTGACACCCTCAATCGCATCCGACTGGCCGTGCGCAAAGTCGTAGGTGGGATAGATGCACCACGCGTCGCCGGTGCGTGGGTGCGTCGCGTGCAGGATGCGGTACAATACGGGATCGCGCAGGTTCATATTGCCGGACGCCATGTCGATCTTCGCCCGAAGCACGCGCGCGCCGTTTGGGAACTCTCCAGCGCGCATGCGGCGGAACAAGTCGAGATTTTCCTCGACCGAGCGGTAGCGGCACTGGCTGTTCTGACCCGGCTCAGTCAGCGTGCCGCGCTGCGCGCGCATCGCGGCGGGCGGTGTATCGTCCACATAGGCGAGCCCTTTGCGGATCAGGTACTCCGCCCAGTCGTAAAGCTGCTGGAAGTAGTCAGACGCGTGATAGAGGTGCTTGCCCCAGTCGAAGCCGAGCCAGCGCACGTCGCGCTCGATCGCGTCGAGGAACTGCTGTTCTTCCTTCGTCGGGTTGGTGTCGTCGAAGCGCAGGTGGCAACGACCGCCGAACTCCTGCGCGACGCCGAAATTCAGGCAGATCGACTTGGCATGGCCAATGTGCAGGTAGCCGTTCGGTTCCGGGGGAAAGCGTGTGACGACTTCGGTCACCCGGCCGGCGTCGAGGTCCGCCTGCACGATGTCGCGGATGAAGTCGCGTCCTGTTTCGGTATCCGACGTGTCAGTGGACGCCATGGGGGCGGGGTCTCCGGATCGGCAGAGGGGAAGGTTGGAGAATATATATAGGCCGAGTTCGTGCGGGCGGGTCCCTCACTCCCGCCGCTTCGCAGCTCGACCTCTCCCGCGAAGCGGGAGGGGTGTCTGCGCTCTTACAGCCCGCCCCAGACTTCCTGTGCAACTTCTATGCAGAGTCGGAGCTTGGCCCATTGATCTTCCTGGCTCAGCAGATTGCCCTCCTCGGTGCTTGCGAAGCCGCATTGCGGTGACAGCGCTAGTTGGTCCAGCGGCACGTACTTGCTGGCGGCGTCGAGGCGACGCTTCAGCTCGTCCTTGGTCTCCATCTGCCCAGCCTTCGAGGTCACCAGCCCCAGTACCACCAGCTTCGAGCCGCGCGGCACCAAGCGCAGCGGCTCAAACCCCCCTGCCCGGTCGGTGTCGTACTCCATGAAATAGGCATCGGCGTTGATCTGGTTGAACAACACCTCCGCCACCGGCTCATAGCCGCCGGACGCCACCCAGGTTGACCGGAAATTGCCGCGGCAGAGATGCATGCTGATCACCATGCCCTCCGGCCGTCCCGCGATCGCCTGGTTCAGCAGGTCGGCGTAGATGCCGAGCAAATTCTCCACGTGCTCGCCGCGCGCCTTCAGATGCTCGATCTGCCCGGGGTCGCAGAGATAGGCGATGTTCACCTCGTCGATCTGCAGGTAACGGCAGCCTGCCGCGCCGAACGCCGCCACCGCCTGCCGGTATGCGGCGCCCAGGTCGGCAAAGAACCCATCCATTTCGGGATAGACCTTCGCGTCGATCGCCCGCCGTCCGCCACGGAAATGCACGACGCTCGGTGATGGGATGGTCATCTTCGGTACCGCTGTTGTCACGTGATCGGCGAGGAACCGGAAATGATCCACCATCACCGGCTTCGACCAGCGGATACGGTTGGTCACCCGCAGCGCGTGTGGCAGCACGGCGCCCTTGAACTGCACCTTTTCTTCTGGCTCGGAGATCTCTACGCCATCGAGACCGGAGACGAAGTCGAAATGCCAGTATGCCCGGCGGTACTCGCCGTCGGTCGCCGATCGCAGGCCGATCTCCTCCTGCTTGCGGATCGCGGCCTCGATGCAGCGATCCTCCACTGCGCGTAGGCCTTCGGCCGACAGTGTGCCAGCCCTTCGCGCGGCGCGGGCCTCGGCGAGCTCGCGGGGCCGCAACAGGCTGCCCACATGGTCGGCACGGAACGGCGGACGGGCGCGCGGCCCGGCCTTCACGGCGGTCGAAGCAACGGTGCTGGACATGGCGCTCACCCACTCGCTGGCGTGGCGACTACATCGCGCAGAGGTGCTGCCGCGTCAAAACTGCCGGCATGGACCGTTCGGGGCGAACCGACTATCAGGAGCCGCCCTTGGTTCGAGGCCCCCCTGACCGATGCTGACTCGCCTGCTCGTCGGCCTGGCTGACTTCAGCCGCCGCAACGCCCTCGCCGTGG
>JASHVB010000337.1 GCA_030039695.1 Acetobacteraceae bacterium | reverse complement strand
CAGGAAGTGTCTTGGCTCGGCGCACTGCCACGTCCCGAGCAGGCGACCGGCTTTCTCCGCCTATGGACCCTCAAGGAAGCATTCATCAAGGCAACTGGCGAGGGGCTGTCGCGCGATCTGGCAAGCTTTTGGTTTGCAATGTCGCCGCCCCGTATTCATTTCACGCCGTCGTCTCGTGATCAGTCGGACGACTGGCGATTCGAGCAGCGACAGTTCGCGGGCCATTTCGTCGCCACTGTTGGCGTGCATGCCCCGCATCGAGTACCGGTCAACTTCGAATGGAACGCAGTCGATCTAACCAGCGTCAGCGCGGCGATCGGATAGGTTGGCAAATCAGGGCAGCATGGACCCCTCATCCTTTACCTCGTCGTAATGCAGCTTTGGATCATAAAGCGGCGTCTGCAGCATGAGATCGGCGGCCGTGAAGCGATCGATCGCGACCAGCAGCCGATAGGCATCAGACGCAACGTCGTAGCGCGACTGGATGGTACTGGCGCGCGAATTGAACAGTTCCTGCAATTGTCCGAGCAACTCGAAGGTTGTTTTCGCGCCGACATCGGCCTCTCGCCGGACGCCGTCGAACGCAATCTCAGCCAGCCGTTCTTGCGTGAACTGTTCCTGCAATTTCTGAGTCGTTGCTTGCCAGGTCGCGTAAGCCACTTCAGCATCCCGCTTGGCGTCGCGGATCGAGGACTGCGTCTCGGTCTTGAGCTGCAGGGCCGTGTCCTTTGCCTGCCGCACCGCCGATGACGCAGCGCCGCCCTGATACAGGGGCACCGCAAGATTGAGAGTGATGCTTGCCTGCTTTGTGCCGATTGTCGGGATGGTCACGCCCTGGTCGGCGCCAAGGGTCGCGCTGAGACTGATGTTGGGCAGCAACTTCGCCTTGGCCACCGCAACGGCCTGTTCCGCCGCCCGCATGCGGTAGATACTCGCCCGCACGACAGGGCTGTTGATCTGCGCCAGCCTGGCAGCCTCCTCGGCGCTGACGGGTAAGCCGGGAGGAAGCCCGTGCGGCGCCAATTGTGGCCCGGGCGGGCGCCCAACAGCGGCCAGGAAACGCGCATTCGCGGCCTGCAGGTCACCCTCTTCACCGATCCGTTGTGCCGTCGCGGCCGATAACCGGCTGGCCGCCTGGTCGACGTCGGTTTGCGTCAGCTGCCCGGCTCTCATGCGGATTTCGATCTCGCGATGCCCCTCGCGCAGTTCCGCTTCGAGATCCTGGTCAAGTCTTAGCAATGCCCTTGCACGGAGCACGTCGTCATAGGCTTCCGCCGCCTGTTCCAGAACGGTCTGTTCCGTGCTCTGCAGATCCGCGCGCGCAGCCCGTACATTCTCACCCGACTGAGCCAAGGCCGCCGTGTTACCGCCGCCCGAGTAAATCGGCTGCTTGAATTGAAGATTGCCGCCGTAGGGTGCCTGCTTGAAGGAGAACGGCACAGGAATCAGACTGCTTGTGGTGGTGTTGAAATCTTGATAGCCGGCGCTGCCGTTCAGGATGACTGTGGGCCGCCAACCAGCCAATGCCTGGGGCACCTGCTCGTCTGTCGCGCGCAGCCGCGCCCGGGCCGCAACGAGGTCGGTATTGTAATTGTAGGCGTAGCTCAGCGTGTCCAGGAATGTGTCGGCGCGGGCGGGTGTCGTCACCGCGACGAGCATGCCGGCACAGAGGCCGAGCCTGTGACGATGAACGGTGGTTCGCAGGTCACTCAGCAGCATGCTTCTGCCCCGCGCCATGGACCAGGATGAAATCCGGCACGGGAATGATGCCGTGACGGGCTTTCGATGCCAGCAGCGAGTAGACTGCGGGAAGAACAAAGAGCGAGACCAGCGTACCGAAGAGCATGCCGACGGAGATGACGATGCCGATTTCGGAGCGGCCACCGGCACCAGATCCAGCGGCAAAGGCGAGCGGCAGCGCGCCCAGGACCGTTGCCGTAGCGGTCATCACGATGGGCCGCAGCCGGAGCGTGGCGGCCTCGATCAAGGCGTCATGCAGATTGCGTCCTGCGTTGCGTAGCTGGTTGGTGAACTCGACGATCAAGATGCCATGCTTGGCGATCAAGCCGACGAGCGCCACGAAGCCAATGACGCTGTACAGATTGTAGGAGCCATCGAAGACGTAGAGGCCAAAGATCGCTCCGCATACCGCCAGGGGAACGACCGAGAGAATGATGCCGGCGTCGCGAAAACTCTCGAACTGAGCGCTGAGTACGAGGTAGATGAACACGATCGCCAGCAGCATGACCAAAGCCATGCCGATCGCCGACTGCTCCAGTGCGCGGGTTGCCGCGCTGGCGGTGATCCGGATACCAGGGGGCAAGATCCGCTCAGCGATGTCCCTGAGTTCCGCCGTTGCCTCGGCCACGCTGTGACCGGGCAGCGGGTCCGCGCCCAGCGTCGCCGAGTTCATCTGGTCCGTCCGAGGCAACATCGCAGCTCCGCCAACCTGCTTGATGGTGATCAGCGATCGCAGCGGGATCAGGTCCTGGGAGCGGCCCATGACATAGACATCTGCCAGGGAGTTGGGATCACCTGCGAGATCCGCAGGCAGCTCGATGAGAACATTATAGATGTCGCCCTGATCCACGAAGGTGGAAGCCCGTTGCCCGCCCAGGAGCGCCTGGATGGTTGCGCCAATCGTCGCGACCGGTACGCCCACATCGGCGGCCGCCGCACGATCGATGCTGACCAAGACGTTCGGCGTATTCATGTTGAGGTCTACGGTGACATTTTCAAACGATTTGGCGTGCCGTGACGCCGATATGACCGCTGCCGCGGCTTCGGCCAGTTCGTCATACGGTTTCGAGGTTTCCAAGATCCACTGCACCGGCTGCCCCGACCCGACACCGGCCAGCGGATCCGAGGCGAAGACTGTCGTCTCGATACCGGGCAGGTCATCCAGCTTCGCCATCACGGAATCCATGATCTCAGTCGAGGTCCGTTTACGCTTGCTCCAGTCCTTGAAGGATACAATGGCCAGCGCCTGGTTCTGCATCGGCATGCCGAGCATGACCAACGTGTTAGCCACATCGGGATCACGGGCAATGATGGCCTCGGCCTTGCCAGTCCAGCTGGCGAGGTATTGTAGCGAAGCGTTGGTCGGACCATCGAATTTCAGGGCGACGTAGGCCACGTCTTCCTTCGGTGAGACCGCCGCCGGGATACGTCCGGCAATCGTGGCCGTACCCGCGATCACAGCACCGACCGCCAGCACGACGAGCCAGCGGTGGCCGAGGGCGATCGTTACGGCGTGGCGATAGGCGTTCGTAACCCGCTCGGTGAGCCGCATCACGAAGCCTGAATAGCCGGTTGTCTTTCGGGAATAGATCAATCGGCCGCACATCATGGGCGACAATGTGCGTGCGATGAAGCCTGACAGCAGGATGCAGATCGCCAGGGTGAAGGCGAATTCCTGGAAAATCTCGCCTATCGTTCCGCTCGCGAAACCCATCGGGGCAAACACCGATGCCAGCGTGATCGTTGTAACGATAACCGCAAATCCGACCTCCTGGCTACCCAGGAAGGTGGCGTCCATCGCGGACATACCGGCGTCGACGTGGCGCTGAACGTTCTCCACCTCGACGATGGCGTCATCCACGACCAGCCCGACCGCGAGCACCAATGCGAGCAGCGAAAAGATGTTGATTGTAAATCCCAGCCAGTCGATGAACACCAGCGTGCCGAGTAGCGACAGCGGGATGGTGACCATCGGGATCAGGCTGGTGCGAAAAGAGCCGACGAAGAGCACGACAACCGCGAGCACGAGGGCTGTGGCGACAAAGACCGTTTTCGCCACCTCGACAACTGACGCCTTGACCGGTCCCGACGTGTCGAACGCCATGTCGATGGTCAGACCCGGCGGCGCAATGCTCTGGAGGTCCGGTAGCATCGCCCTGGCCGCGGCGCTGATCGCCAGCGGGTTTGCGGTGGACTGCGGCACCAGTCCGACCGCAACCGCGGGCTTGCCGGCGTAGCGAAACCCGGTCAGCGACTGATTCGGTCCGACGATTGCCTTCCCGATATCCGACAGACGAACCTCGGCCCCATCCGAACCTCGGCGCAGCAGCAGTGCGTCGAACTCGCTCAGCTTTTGCAGTGTCGTATCGACCAGCACGGAAATGGAGAAGTCCGTGCGGCGGATTTGGCCGCCCGGAGTCTCAATATTTTGCTGTGCCAGCGCGCTTTGTACGTCATCGACGGTCACGCCATAAGCGGCCATCCGCACCGGGTCGAGCTGCAGCCGGATGGCGTATTGCCGGTCGCCGATGAGCTGCACCTGTGCCACCCCTGGGATGGTGGACAGGCGCGGCACGATGTCATTCTGTATAAAGGCGGTGACCGCCATTTCGCTCAGTTTCGTACTGGCGAACGCCAGATAGAGTATCGGCTGCCCATCGGTGCTGATCTGCGTGATCACGGGCGGGACGATGCCGGGTGGCAGTTTGGCTTGCGCGGCCGATACCTTCCCGCGGACGTCGTTGAGCGCGTCGGTGGGGCTGGTGCCCGCCAGGAAGGTCGCCTGGATCGTGCTGACGCCTTCCTCGCTGGTCGAACTCATTGTCTCGATGCCCGACGCCGCGCCGACGGCAGCTTCCAACTGGGAGGTAACCTGTCGCTCGACGAGTCTGGGATCGGCGCCGGGATACGCCGTTACGATCGTGACGTTGGGTAACGTCAGCTTAGGATACTGTCGGACTTGCAGGTCCCGGACGGCCCAAAGCCCCAGGATCGCCAGGATAACATTGATGACGATAGTAAAGACCGGACGCTGGATGCAAAAGTTCGACAGCCACATCAGACGGCACTTTTGGCTGGCGTCGGCGGGATAATCTTGACCGTATCGCCATCCCGGAGGCGGAACTGGCCAACGGTAACGACTTGCTCTCCGGCGTTGACGCCGGTGAGAATTTCTGACCGCTCCCCGTTGGTCAGGCCGACGGTCACGCTGCGCTGGTGCACGATATTCTTGTCATCCACGATAAATACGTAGGAGCCGGCAAGGCTGAAGCCTATCGCGCTGGTGGGAACGATCAGCGCCTTTTGGTGGACGCTCAGATCGACGGTCACGCGGACGTACAGCCCGGGTCGGACATGTGCCACGACATTGTCGACCTCCGCACGAAGCAGAATGGAGCGCGTGTCGGTGGAAATGACCGGGTTGATGAACGACAGCCGGCCGTCCGGGATGGAGGCGGCCGGGGTATCGGGGACGGTTATGTGGATGGGCATGTCCGGCCTCACCCGCCAGGCGACCGCCGACGGAAGGCGGAACTCGACGTCGAGTTTGCTGGTGTCCTCGAGCGTGACGATGGTCTGTCCCATATTCACAAGCGCGCCGACATCCACCTGCGCCGACGTCAGCGTGCCGGCGAAGGGAGCGCGGAGCGTCTGCTGGGAGAGCTTGGCATCGTTTATCTGCACATTGGCCTGCGACGCGGCCGCGCGCGATTGCGCCTGCTCTGTCGTGTAGGTTGACTCGAGGCCCTGCCGGGACAGCGACTGGGTGCGACGAAGGTTCTGCAGATCGGTTTCGGCTTGCGCGCGCGCCGCGTCCAACTGGGCCAGCGCGATGGTCTGATCCATCTGGACCAAGGCAGCGCCGGCAGCGACCTTCTCTCCGTCCCGGAACAGGAGAGCCCTCACCACGCCTGGGGCCTCCGGCGCGATCTTGACGCTCCGAGTCGCGACCAGGTTGCCGTACGACCTGACTTCCTCGACCATCGGCCCGACCTTGACCGGCGTGGTCGAGACACTCTGGACGGCAACGAACCCCGCCGCACCCGGGGCGTCGGTCCGGCCTTTGTATCGATCGAAAACGACGGCGCCCGCAATGGCCACCAATAAGAGCACGAACAGGGACGTCGCGCGCCTCCGGGTCATGCGCCCCCTACCCGATTGGCCAGATCTGTTGATGAATGCAGGAAACTGCGTCGCCAAATCGGAGCAGCAATCTTGCTCAATTCCGGGTGAGTGTCGATATCTGCAGCATCACATCTGGGCGCAAGGCCGAATACAGCCGCCTGCGCGGCAAGGACCGTCGCTTCATCAAGGGGCAGAAGTATACACGGCTGTCGCAGCGTCGACGTTGGATCCGAGAGCAGCCGGTGCGCGGTCCTGGTCGACTGGTACTCATAGACGAAGCCTGTACCAGCAGCGCGCTGGTGCGATTGTGAGGCCGTAGCCTGCGGGAAGAGCGTCTGGTTGGCTACGCCCCAGAGGGCCATCGGAAGACGATCACGTTCGTGGCGGGTCTGCGCCTGCGTAGGATGACGGCACCTTTCGTGCTCGATGGCGCGATGAACGGGCCGATGCTTCTTGCTTTTGTAAGTCAATGCCTTATTACCCCACTCAACCGCGGCGATGGCGTCGTCATCGACAATTTGCCGGTGCATAAAGTGGTCGGCGCCCAGGCAGCGATCGACGCGGCGGGTTCGGAGCTGCTCGCGCCTGGGTTCGTGCTGGAAGACGACAGCATTGCCGCCGTCGCCCCGCCCGGCAGAGTCGCCGATGCCAGGTCGGTCAACACGGTGGGCCGGCTGATCGTTCCCCGACTCAACAACGCCGATACCATCGGGCATAGCGGATTGGCGAAGGCTATCGGCGACCGCTGGTCGCCGGAACTGTCGCCCAACACCGGTCCATGGATCAATTGTGGCGGCGGCAGTGGAAACCGCTATCTGAGGGATCATCCACTTCGCCGTCGCGATTTCCAGGGATGGCCAAAATCGGGCATCGTCGTCAGCTCCAGCGTCTTCCGGGAGCCGATGCGGGCACGGCAGTGGCGTTCAGAATGCCAGGATCCGCTTCGATGCAGCTTCTGCCGCGCCTGCAACCACAGCAACACGAGCCAAGCAAAGGCAAGCCGATATCCGTATCGAAAATCGCCCCCGCGTTGCTGGGCGCAACGTCGTGCGGAGTAATCATTTGGTAACTATGACCGGCAGCACCCAGAAGAAACATTGCCGGTCCTACAATGGCCGCAAGTCGCAGGTCGAAATTCCGCCACGCAGCCAGAAAGCCCACAGCAGAACAACCCAGGCTCGCCGTCGCGACCTCGACTTTAAACAGGCTATAGGCCCAGCCGATAACTGCGGACATACGACCGACGAAGGCCTGGAACACGAAATTGACCAGGAAAGACACGCCGATCGTCCAGAAGATATACCCGGACTGACGCTTTTCTGTCACCGCGGTCGCATTCACCGGCTGCCGACAAAGCAGAATGGCCACACCCGAGAAAATCAACCCCACCACAAACAGCGTCAGTGTCGAAGCCGCGATTAGCAGGCTGATGCTGGCCCCAACCAACTTGCCCATCGACATCCTCCTTCGGCCGGCCGCGTCAACGGCAGCCATCCCGACACCCGCCCGCTTGGCTCACAGCGTCG
>JASHVB010000336.1 GCA_030039695.1 Acetobacteraceae bacterium | reverse complement strand
CGGCGCGACAGCGACGACCGAAATCAGCAGGCGGGTGCAACTGCCACGCGAGATCGCTGAACAGATGAGGTGCCATACCCCGCTGGTTGGGCATGGCAGAAATCGGCGCGCTGCCCATGACGACTCGCCATTAGGCATGGGCGTGGAGCTGGGATGGGCAAAACGAGCTCGCGGACGTTCTTCACGCGTCCGATGTCGGTCGTGGCAACACGCGTATCGCAATCACCCGTTACGGTCAGCATCGGGCGTACGCGACTCACGCTGTCTCATTTCGGCACCTCATCGGCGGTCAGTACAGACGTGACGGTCAATTCGTCATCATCAAAGGCGTCGCGGAACACGCTCGTCATCCTGGCGCAGGCAGCTGCCTCATTTACTGCGCATTCTCGATGTACGGTACCATCCGATGGATGTACTGAACCTCCGATGGTGCGGTGCGCGGCTGGACAGCCTTCTGGATGTCCTGGCTGGAGCTCTTGATTCGATCGCACCGCGAGAAAGTGATCGCCCGATCAGCAGGATTGTGCCATGTCTCAGCTCGTAATCGAATGTGGCAACTTAAATCACACAACAGGACGTGATCGCGTAGCGAGCGACTTCGACTTGCGCGCGCCATGATCCTCTCGCAAAGCGGAAGCATGTGTCTCACGTGTCCGTAAGGAGGACCAGATGTGGCGGTTCATCCTGCCCGGATTAATCATCGTCGCAACTTTGTTGGTGCTGCTTTCGGGAGGGTTGGGCCTCTGGCAGGGAGCGCCGCCGGTGTCCGCGGTGGCGACGCATCCTGTCGTCGCATCACTCGCACCGAAGACGGAACCGCCACAGTCTCCTCCACCAGTGCAACCGCCCGCGCCGGTGCAACCGCCCGCGCGGGTGCAACCGTCCCCGTCGGTGCAACCGCAGGCCATGCAGCAGGTCACAGCAGTGAATCCATTGCAAACACGGGTTGATGCGCTGCAGGCACAGATTGACCGCCGCACGCAACGCCTTGTGTCGCTGCATGCCCAGACCGATCAGGCGAGGCAGCAGCTCGCCGCAATCCAGCAGCAACAGCAATCTGCTGCAGCATCCGTGGCCGAGCAGAGCAAAGATCTTGCGTCATTACGAGATCAGACACAGGCAGCACAGCAGCAACTCGAGACGCTCCGACAGCAGGAGCAGGCGGCGGCCTCCTCCGTAAAGCAACGTGATGACGAACTGGCGACGACGCGTGCCCAGACGGACCAGGCGCGGCAGGACCTTGCCAGGACACAACAGCAACAACAGGCGAGCACTGCTACGGCACAAGCATTGGCCACGCTACAGGCGCAGCTGGCGCAGGCGGACCACGAGGTCGCGGCATTGAAGCGACAGCGACAGGCACAGGCACAGGCACAGGCAGAGTCGCTGGCGAACATCAAGCCACAGCAACAGGTGGTAGCGTCCGTCCCCGCCGCACAACCATCTCAGCCGCAGCCTGCAACGACTCTGGCTTCACCACCAGCGCCTGCGGCCCCGGCCCAGATTCAGCTCACGTCCGCGCGGGAGCAATTGGCGGAAGGCCGGCCGTGGGCTGCTCGCCGTCTGCTGTCAATGGCGCAGACCCAGTTGGCGTTCCAGCCGGTGACGCCTGACCAGCCGATAGCGCAGGGCGGCAACCAGGCCGCCACCTGGGTTGGTGAGGCAATCCACTGGATCGATCTGGGCGACACAGCCCAGGCGTATCAGGCGATCAATCGGGCCATCCAGCTTACGCCACGTGCTCCGGACGCAAGCTACGCTGATACCACAAGTGATCGCTCCGCGTACCCACCCGGCTATGATCAGCGATACTATTCGCAGCACTGAATGCGCCGTTTCGGTGCGCCCGCGTGCCGACGATCATGCATCCAGGCGGGTGTCGCCTGCCCCGATATGGCGATGATGTGCTGGCCAGTATGGTCCCGCAGCTTTACCACCAGCATGCCAGGGGTTGCTGCCGCCTTCGCATCGTCCATGGCCGCCCCCCTCCATGACCCGCCGGCGCCAGCCCTGCGCTGACGGTCTGCAGGCGGGGCAGCGTCAGTGCGAGATCATTCGGGTGCGGGGCCGGCGTGCTTGGCCGCTTGGAAGCGAGCGGACTTTTTGCGGGTTAGGCGTGGAACCGGTGTGCTGGCCGGATCGGCGATTGCTGCCAACGCTGACGTACGGCGGCGATTGCGTAAGCAGTCTGGGCACGAATCTCGCTGATCTGCGTGCGTTCCGCCAACGGGCGCACCAGCGTCGGCCGTCCGTGGGCGATATCAATCACACGTGAGCCACGGACGCACCACTGCCGCGCCTCCCGTGCGTCATCGCGTTGCCTCCGTTCACGTGGCCGCACTTGGCGCGCCGGGTGCTGTCAAGGGCACGGTTCCATCATGACGGCGAAGCGGCAGACTTGCGGCGTTCTGTTACATCATTGCGTTGACAACGCCGCTACGTAACGCGGCACGTCGCGGGGTTTGCCCCGTCTGTGCCGCATCAGATGAATAGCAGGCCCTGAAGATCACTCTGCGGTCAGCGACCATGGCATAGCGCTTGCGTCCTTCCTCCCGGACGGCGTGCAGGCAACGTCGCAGTCTGGCGACAGACAAAGCGCCGACGCACAGCGGTGTAGCAGGGAAGACAAAGGGGTTCTCGTGCATTTCGTGAAGCGAATCGACCACGCGCCGCCGCTGGCTTCGCGAGCCGCGTACGGTGCAGGGTTCCACGACGCGTTTGCGCGCAGCGGGGTTCGCGCGCGCGTGATCACTGCCGCCATGGTCGGCGCAGACGTAGCGGCATTCGTCGCGGCGGCGTTTGTTGCTTTTGCCGTCACGTTCGCATCGAGTCTATCGCCAGCGGTTCGTGCGCTCGATAATCTCACGACATTGGGAGCGGGCTGGCACGGCTGGGGAACTCTGCTCGTCCTGGTAAGCCTGCTCGGATATTTTGGTGGTCGCGGACACTATACGACGCGCGTGCCGTCCTGGACGCAGCTCGGCGATGTCGTGATTGCGACTTTGGTTGCGCTTTCGTGCGATTCCTTTCTCAGTATTGCCATTTACAATCAGCCCATTCAGATCGAAGGAATGCTTCGGTGGGTGTTCTTTGCACCGAGCCTTCTGTTGCTCCGCACGTCAGCGCGTTCCGTGCTGCAGTTGGCTGGGCTGTGGACGTTGCACACTCTGATCGTTGCCGACGCAAACGAGCGCGAGACGGCAAGGGACGCGCTCACATCCGATCCGGCGCTCGGCTACCGCGTGATCGGTACCGTTTCGCCGCGAGCTGCCGCGTCACTGCCAGATGTTGAGCTGCTACAAATGGTCGCGGCGCGCGGGGCCAACTTCGTTGTCGTATCGGTGGGTGGCGGCGATCTGCAAGCGGAGCATGCCGTGCTTGACGCACTCCGCCGCACGGGCCTGCCTCTCGCACTAGTACCGGCTGTGCGCGGGATGCCGGTTATCGGCTTCCATCAGCACTATTTCCTCGGTCACGACATGGTTATGCTGCTCAGCCGCAGCAATCTATCGCGTCCGTTCAGCCGCCTGTTGAAAAGCGTCTTTGACCTGACTGCGGCTGGTTTATTGGTGGTGTTGTTCGCTCCGTTGCTCTGCGGACTAGCGGTGCTGGTGCGCGCTGATGGTGGGACGGTGTTTTATCGGCACCGCAGGATCGGCGCGGGCGGTCGTATCTTCGACTGCTTTAAGTTCCGGTCCATGGTGCTTGAGGCCGATCATGTATTGCGCCAGCTGTTAGACAGCGATCCCGCCGCCGCAGCCGAATGGGCGGCGACACAAAAGCTGCGCCATGACCCGCGGATCACGCGCATAGGTCGCTTCCTGCGCCGCTCCAGCCTGGACGAATTACCCCAGTTGTTCAACGTGCTACGCGGCGAGATGAGCCTCGTCGGGCCGCGTCCGATCGTGATGTCGGAGATCGATCGCTACGCCGACGACATCGAATACTACTACGCGGCCAAGCCGGGGCTCACAGGCTTGTGGCAGGTCAGCGGACGGAATGACACGTCCTATGCGCGTCGTGTCCGGCTCGATGTCTGGTATGTGCGTAATTGGACGCTCTGGCACGACATCGCGATCCTCTTCAAGACCATCCCCGCCGTGTTTCTGCAGCGCGGCGCGCACTGACAACCGCTCGTCGCTGGCGTCGCCGTCTCGGAATCCTTATGTCGCTTTGGAGGTGTGGACCATAGTGGACTCAGGCCCATCCGGTAGCGGTCCGCTGATAAGGCAGGCCGGCGGTCGACCAGACACTGGCAGGAACCGGTCCGGCTTGTCGCAGAATGTCAGCGTCCACCGCATTGGGATGCACACTGGTGCTAGCCATCGCGGTCGTCGTACCGGCTGGCAGTCCGGTGCCAAGCCGGCCACCGTCAGCATAGCAGCCGGCGAATGCGGGTTACGTTTCGCACCTGCCATCGTACCGCGGCAACACCGGCGACGTCCTCGACATTCGCCTGCTGTTGGATCCGCAGCTGAACGAGGAAGTGACAGTGCAGCCGGATGGCTCTATCTGCACCATCGTCGTTCCGGATCAATTGGCATATCCTCCGCGGAGCAGCCGCAACATCTCACCGATCGGCAGGCCAGGAGCCTGCGCGGAGTCTTCGATGGTCTATCAACGGTCGTTTCGCGAGGTCCTGCACGTCTTCTTACGGCGAAAGATGCTGTTCGCGGTGGTGTTTGGCGTCGTCGGCCTGGCCGGCGGCGCCTATCTACTGTTCAAACAGCCCCTCTATATGGCCAACGCCGCGCTGGTTCTGCACTTCGGCGGCCAGGCCGTGCCCGACATCGACCGATCGATGGAGGCGACCCAGCTGGAAGGATCCAGCGAACATCGCGAGATTCTGTATTCAGATGCGGCGATACTGAACAGTCCGGAATTGTTGCGTTCGGTCGTCGACGACATTGGATTGGGAAATCTTTATCCGCAAATCGCCTCGGGTGACGGCACCGAGGCTTCGAAGCAATCGCTCGCGGTCAAGGCCTTCACGTCGAATCTCACGGTAGATGTCGGGGCGCAGAGCGATGTCATCACCGTCAGCTTCCTTCACCCGAGTCCGATTGTGGCACGGGATTCGGTGCGGGAGCTGCTGAGCCGGTTCTACGAGCAGGAGGCTGATGTTTACGCGAATCCTCAGTTGGCGTTCGCTCAAAGCGAGGTGCAGAAGGCGAAGGCATCGCTAACCCAGGCACAGAATGAGCTCGCGGTTTACAAGTCCCGGTACAACATCTCGAACCTGTCCGAGCAAGTCTCGCAGCTTCTGAAGCAGCGCGCGGATGTCGAAAGCCGCTGGAGCATGGCCCAGGCGGCTCTTCTTCAGGCCCAGGAGCAAGCGGATGCGCTCACCAAGCTGTTGCAGACGCTTCCCGCGACCATGAACGATCCTGCGGCGGATGAAGAACATCAGGCGGCCGACAGCGCGGAATCGCGACTGGATGAGCTGAAGGCCGCGCGCAGCCGGCTTGCCCGTACTTACCGGCCCAGCAGCCCGGTGCTCCGTGAGCTGGATGCCCAGATCCGTTGGTTGTCTAGGGCTGCCAATCTGCGGACCGCACAGTCCCGCAGCCGCACCGACTACCGGTTGGGCGAGCTCGCTCAGACCATTCGTACTGATTTGGTGCGTGCCACTGCTCAGGCAGCGAGCGCAACGCAGCCGGTTCAGGTGCTGCAGAATCAACTCAAGCAGATCAACGATCAGTTGAATAGTCTTGAATCGGCGCAACGCGGATACGATAATTTGACACAGGCGGTGCAAATCCAGAGCGACATGTATCGTTCGCTCGCGATGCGCTATGAGGCGGCTCGGGTAGAGGCGAGCCGCAACGCGCAGCGGATCTCCGATGCGGTGCTGATCTCCGCGCCAATAATTCCGACCGAGCCGGCGCGGCCACGGAAGCAGCTGGTTGCGTTTGCGGCATTTCTGGCCGCGTTGATCGTCGCTAGTGGCACCGTCCTTGCGAGTGAGGCGTTTGATGATCGCTTCCAGACACCGGCTGATGTGACGAGGGTTCTGCGGTTGCCTGTGCTCGCAACGTTTGCTGGAGATGCCGACTAGCCCGGCATCTGCCGCCCGCCGCATGCCGGCGCCAGGCCGGCTTCCCGCCCCGCAATCTCAGCCGGAGCATTGCCGGAATGAGTGAGTCATCTGGCCACAATCCAGATTGCCGGCTGACGCCGCCCGCAACGCTACCGAAACTTCCGCGGCGGCTGGCCGCTGGCGCGAGGCCCCACGGGCTCGCCCCCAACGAGCTGGTGAAGCTGCATCACACGCTGGCCGAGTCCCTGGATTCAGCCGACGGCACTGTCGCGCAGTTCCTCGCGCCCGAACCTGATGCAGCGATCGAGGCCGTGGTTTACGACCTCGCCTACATCAGCGCCGCCTGGCTGGGTAAGCGCGTACTATACGTCAATGGAACGTCCATGCGTTTCGACGGGAAGGAGCGCGCCCCGTCGTTGCGTCGCGAGCCGTCGCTTGCCGGTCACGACGATTTTAACGGCATGGACCTTGGCATCACCCGCGTTGTCGGGCTGGAGCTGTATCAGATGGTGTTTCCCAGCATGCGTGGCGCGCTCGACCTGGCGCCGACACTGCGGAGCATGCCGGATTTCCTTGCGCGGCTGCGGCAGAGCTTTGATATGGTTCTGATCGCGTCACCGCCGGCGTCGCAAGCGCCGATGGGTTTGCTACTGTCGCGGTTTGTTGACGGCAATGTGCTGGTCTTGGAGGCAGGTCGCACGCGCGCTCCTGTGGCCATCGAGCTGCGCGACTCGCTCAGCGCGTCAGGCGGTGCGGTGATTGGCGTGGTCTTGACCCGATACCGCAGCTCGGTGCCACACTTCTTGAGCCGCTGGCTCTGACTCCGATGCACGTTGTCATCACCGACGGCATCTAGCCGCCAATCATGGCGGGTAGTGCTCCCGCCGATGTCGGCAGGCAACAATGTCCACTGCCGCCGGAGCCATGCAGTTCCGCCGGGTTGGCTGGTCAAAAACCGCCT
>JASHVB010000335.1 GCA_030039695.1 Acetobacteraceae bacterium | reverse complement strand
TACTGCTGGCTGCCGGGCGCAGCGTCGTTGTAGACGCTGACGCTCTGACTGCCTGTGCTGGTGACCCCGATGCACTGCGCGGCGCTGCCGTGCTGACGCCACATGCCGGCGAATTTGCTCGCGTGTTCGGCACGGTCGGAGATGATCGCCTCGCCGCGGCTCGTACCGCGGCGGCCCGCACTGGCGCGGTGCTGTTGCTGAAGGGCAGCGACACCATCATCGCTGCGCCGAATGGATGCGCCGCGATCAACGCCTCGGCGCCACCCTGGCTAGCCACGGCGGGCGCCGGCGACGTTCTGACAGGCATGATTGCCGGCCTGCTGGCGCAAGGCATGCCGCCTTGGGAAGCAGCAGCAGCAGCAGCCTTCCTGCACGGCCGCGCTGCTGACGTAGCCGGCATCGGTATGGTCACGGAAGACCTGTTGGCGGCGTTGCCACGCGTCCTCATGTACCGCGCAGCTCACCCGCGCTCATGCGAGGTGACGACGGAAGCCACAGCGATATGATCCTGGCCGGTCAAGGAGCCCCGTTATGAGCGAAGCTGCCGCCACTGGCCTGCTGGATCGGGCGATTCGCCGGATCACCACCGCTTGGCGCGACATGGCCGCGTCCGTCGCCGGTGACCAGGATGAAACTCTGGAAGCGCAGATGCGTGCCTGCCTGAACGGGCGCGGCGGCGAGGTCTCGGCACGCAACCGGGCGGCCAAGCTGGCAGATACCTACCAGTCGCTTGATGACGCCGGGCGACGGCAGTTCTTGCAGACACTCGCGAGCTTTGACTCGGATCCGGACGCGGTCGCCCGTGCCTACACGGCGGTGCAGAAGGCGGCGGATCCGGCAGAGCGCGCGACAGCGAAGGCGGCGCTTCGGCATGCGCTGGAACCGCCGCGACTGAAGCTGCTGATGCAGTTCACCACGCTGCCGGAGGGGCCGAAATTCCTGGTCGATCTGCGCGGCTTCATCCTGAAGACCCGCGATCACGACAAGCTGTTGGCGGCGCTGGAAGCCGATCTGCGCGGATTGCTCGCGGCTTGGTTCGATATCGGCTTCCTGGAGCTGGCGCGGATCGATTGGAACTCGCCCGCGGCGCTGCTGGAGAAGTTAGTGCAGTACGAGGCGGTCCACGAGATCCGCTCTTGGCGCGATATGAAGAACCGTCTGGACTCGGATCGCCGATGCTACGCGTTCTTCCATCCGCGCATGCCGGGAGAGCCGCTGATCTTCGTCGAAGTGGCCCTGGTGAAAGGTCTCGCGGGCAGCGTGCAGAGTCTGCTGGACGAAAAGGCGCCCTTGCAGGACCCACGCGAGGCGGACACTGCGATCTTCTACTCGATCAGCAATTGCCAGCAGGGGCTGTCCGGCATCAGCTTCGGCAATTTTCTGATTAAGCGTGTGGTCGAACTGCTGTCCGCCGAGTTCCGCAATCTTCGTGCGTTTGCCACGCTGTCACCGTTGCCGGGCTTCCGTAAATGGCTGGACGAGACCCTGGCGGCGAGCCCACCAGGACTGTTGTCGGATGAGGAGGCGACGAGCCTGATCTCCGCAATGCCGGCACCGACCGGACCGCGGGCGCTGGCTGGAATCCTTGCGAAACGCGGCTGGTGGCGCGAAGTCGGACTGCACAAGACGGCGGAGCCGGTACTGGTGCGCCTGGCTGCGCGCTACCTGCTTATCGAGTCGGCGCGCGGCAACTCGAAGCGAGCGCGCGATCCGGTAGCGCATTTCCATTTGTCGAACGGTGCGCGGGTGGAACGCCTGAACATGCTCGGCGACGTGTCAGAGAAAGGCGCGAAGGAGAGCGCCACGCTGATGGTCAACTACCTGTACGACCCGGCGAAAATCGAAGACTGGCACGAGGATTACGCCGGCGAGGGGAAGCGCAACGCGTCCACCGCGGTGCGCAAGCTGGCGCGCGGATGGGGCTGAGCGGCCGCCAGCGCCTGGGTGTCGTTGCGCGCCGTACAGCGGCGAACCAATCTCCTGCCGACGATCGTCGCGGCGGTGAGTTTGTGGTACAGGGTCGGACTGGGCCGGGTTAGCACAGCGGTAGTGTAGCGGTTTTGTAAGTGCGCCGTCGTGGCGCGAGAGTGGAAGCTACGGAGTCTTAGTATGGGTAACTAAGTGAACCAACCACCTTATCCCCTGTCCGAGCCTTGTGTAGGACCGGGGGAGTGCAGCATGGCGGTAACGGCGGTGTGAGAATACAGTCCGGTGTTCGAGAAGTCCCGTCTAGGTAACGATGCCATGGTGAACCATGGATTTGGCGAAGGTCAGAAGGGAGCGTGAGCCACCGCGACAGGTTGGTATCGGACTGAAGCCCAACCTCCAGTTGTGCCTCCCTCGGTTTGCAAGGGGGAGACAACCCATCAACTGGACGCAGCCCCAAAGAGAGGTTAAACCTTTGAACGACACACCTACAGCATCCCAACCACTCTCGACGCAAGTACGGGATCGCCACAAGGCACCTGGGATGCCTTATAGTCAGAGGGTGGCGACGGAGACTCCGTAGTACCTTGGATAGAGCCCCTGTAGCTCAGTGGTAGAGCAACCGCCTTGTAAGCGGTAGGCCGTGAGTTCGAATCCCACCGGGGGCACCATCCTATCTTCGGCTAATCACCGAAGCATGGGGAAGGGGGTCAGGTAATCGAGTCCCGATGACGCAGGACGTTTGCGGATGGATAATAAAGGTCCTCAACGGATCGGGACACTTGAGAAGTCTGAGGTTCATGTACAACTTCGCCTGCTGATCAGTGATGTGTCGTCCCGGCACGCTGAGGTCTCTTCTTGGCGGTTGAGAACCTCGGCATTCCGCCACGCGTCACGGAGTCGCAGGTGGATCCCCCAGGGGACCCGCTTCGACGCCGGAGGCAGCCTACGGTTGGGCTACGCCCAACCTCCGGCCGCCCCCGGCGTCATTCATCCTGATTGGCGCGGCATCCATCCTGTTTGCCGCCGCGCAAGCAGAGCAGCAGCGAGAGTTGAGGTACTGAATCTATAACTATCCAGTTCGTCGAAGAACTGTTGGTCAGATAGCGGCCGCGTGATGCGGTACTCGTCGAACGCCATCGCCCCGATCACCCCGCCTTCCTGCAGTATGATTGCCTCCAATCTTCCTCGACGAACAGCCTCGATCAATTGAGAAGCACGCTCATGGCGAAAGGCAACCTCCAGGCCTGGAAGATCACCACCATCGGCCAGCGGCAGTCGAGCCCACCCAGACGATTGTGTCGTCTGCCAAGCTGCGATTATCTGCCTAATGTCATCGGGAGGCTCTAGCCCGCGTCGCACTCTTTCTACTATGACTTTGGCATGTGATCGATTCATAGGGAAAACCCTAGCGCAACGGTCGTTGCTAGCCCAAAACCACAGTGGCGAAAAGACCACGGCGCCGGCCGAACTGGAATTGCTCCTGACCTGAGCGTGGTGGTGACTCGGTTGCCGCTGCGGTGGTCCTGACGGGCCGCTATGTGGGGCTTGACCCGCACGGCCGGCGGCGTTGGGGTGGACGATGGCAGCCAGTTCGTCATGGCCGCGGGCAGCACCACTGGCGCCGTACCCCACAGGTCCACCCCAGGCGCTGCTATCCGACTATGGCGCTGTGATGGTCATACTGCTGTACATTGTTGGCGCTGCTGTTGCCAGTCTGCTGTGTTCGGTTGCTCGTGTTCGTTCAAACGATCAAACGCGAGGTGCGGCGCGACGCAACTCAAAAACGGCAGCAAGATGGCCGACGCCGACCCCTTCCACCCTTCCGGGATTGACTTCAAAATATCGGTTAAAGGCAGATGTTGTTATTGTTAAAGCCGCACCCTGGCTTGCATTCACTCCCCGGCCCCCGGCAGAGAACTAGACCCTGTCCCCCGGGCTGGCGGGTCGCCAAAAGGGACAGGGCGTCATTTGCCGCGATGGAGGCCCCAGGGACATCTTCGCGGCCAGCCTCAAGGACGCTTTAGGATCGCCGCACACACAGCACGCAGGTCAGGAAACGCGATCGACCCCCGGGGTAGTCAGGTGGGGGGTGTTGCGCGATCATGCTGCGTATCTCAAGGATCCGGCCGTCTAGCAATCCCGATAGCCCTACTCCGTCTCCGATCTTTGCAATTTCGCTGACCTCGTCACGCAGCTGTCGATAGAACTCGGAGGCAAATATCTCCTTGCGGGACAGCACATCTAGCGCCGGATCTATCGCTGCTAGGCTCGGCTTGCCCCCCTGAGTTGCGTAATCATGGCGTTGAGACCAGCCGCACCATGGGCTGCGTTGACTTTCTCACTGGATGGACTCGTCCCCGTCAGAGCTTGGACGCACCGGTAGTTGAGGTGGCCAGTGAACTTGTTCAGATTGTCGATAAACATGGCTCGGTTAGCTATCGTATTGGCTTGGAGCTGCGCCCTGCTCTGATCCAAGAATGAGAGAGCCGCAAATCATAGAAGACCCGGCGTGAGCACGCCCTGAAGCCACCCTGCAAGGGCCACGTACGGCGCGAGCTTCGTGGCATCGAACCCTTCGTGCCAGAGCGGTGCTGCTATAGCCGCAACCGTGTATGCCGCTAAGCAAACCCACCATCGCCAGCGCACCCCTGTCATTCTGCTCACCCTGCCAGCCGTTCTTGGGCCTCAGCGACGGCCTCCTTGCCGTAGAAGCGGATAAGCCGGGCGCAGCGCGCGGCGATGCGAGTGGAGAGCTGTCGAATGACGGGGTGGGACAATCCGCTCTCCTTGCACCGCCGGGCGACATCTTCGGCGGCATCTGGGCAGCGCGCGATGATATCCGGAATATCCGCCAGGGTCTGATCCACCGGCAGGCCGCAACTCCTGGCTTCACGCTCCCAGTGGCGGGGCATGACTTCATCATATTCCTACTTGCTACCCACCGACATCGACATCCGGACGCTTCGTTTGTCATCGGTATAGGGCAAGTAGCTGTTGACGTCGTAGAGGGGCGCCAAGCGAACCTGGATTCGGCTCTGACCGGGTGCCATGATGACCGAGAAGTTCTTCGCGTGCGCATCGGTGCCTAAGATGATAAAGTTCAATGCCACACCACGTACGAATTGGCGCGTGTCTTCCAATGCAGCAGACGAGTTCTCTCGGAGCAGGCGGACGACGTGCCTGATGGAGGGGCCGCCGTACCTCTGACATTTGAGAGCAGGCATCACCGAGAGTGCTTGGCACATGTCCTCCTGGTGAACGCGCACATACTCGTTGTTCGACATATCCCGGAACCGGTCGTATCGCTCGACCACAATGCAAGTTTCGTGGCTAAATCGAAGCACCGAGGAGTTCGAAGAGGCGAAGCCCAGAACCCGGGCCAGCAACAAGCAGTTCTCTCTTCGCGCAGTCAAGGCCAGCGCCCTGACGAACGAGCTGTCAATGCTGCGCCTGGCTGCGATCAGGCCGACCCAATCCACCGCGTGATCAACTGCCGCGGGTGCAAGAGTTCCCCTGCTCGCCCCGCTCATTGACAAACAGAAAGACATCCGGACAAGCGGTAGCGTGTCGCACTAGAAATGTGATGAACGAGGTGACTCCTACATCTCGGGTTTACTGGCTACAGGGAGTCCGCTGGCACTCACGCTTACCTCTACCTGATCGTCCATGACTCGTGCGGCGACTTCATCGTGTTTGCGCTGACCACAAAAGCTATGGCCTCGTGCACGGGAGATTCATCGTTTGCCGACGGCTGGTTTCAGTCCGCAGTTCTGATGGCGGCTTCCGCGCAATGACATCAGCACACGGGTCGATCCGGCTAATACAGAGAAAGGTAGGATCTTCAATTATCACAATCTGTTTGACATAGCCGCCGCCATCGCGTCCGCGCGGGCCTAGGCGGCATGCCATGGTGGTCCCAGCTCTGCCACCTGCAACGACGCTTCCGAAATTCAGCGCGCGGCGAGTTGACTCTGTAATGTAATCATATCGAACGGCTCGAATCCTCCCGCCGTCAGGTAATGGCACGAGACAGACAGCCGACACGGCAACATGATCACCTACCAGGGCCAGACGAATTGTCGGCCCTGAAGCATAAACCAGGCCGATTTGGGGGTTGTACGCAAATACAGCGATATAAATGCTGCACTTCAACTGTTCCCGCACATCCGCACTTATTACTATGGTTGCGGTCGACCGGCCCGAGCGTTGCACGCAGCCTTAGTCAGGTAGCGTCCTGAGTGTCCGTCCGGCAACAAATTGAGTCTTTAGAATCGGTTAGCAGCAAGCCTTGAACTCGCTGATTCTGTTACCATTTTCATCCCCCTTCGCCAATCCGGGGGTGTCCCGTGTGGACCAAGGAGAACCGCGCCCGCTACGACCGCAGCGGGCTGCGCTACGAGAGTGACCTGACCGATGAAGAATGG
>JASHVB010000334.1 GCA_030039695.1 Acetobacteraceae bacterium | reverse complement strand
GTCTTCCAGCCGCTGCTTCACCGCATCCGGCAGGCCTTCATACGCAAGGTTGGCGTCAACCCAGATGGTGTCACCGCCGACCTCGGGCAGATTGATCGGACGCAGCACAGCACCCCACGCCGGCACCAGGCGCCAACTCGTATCGGTATGATAGCCATCGCGCACGTCGTCGCCGTTGCGGATGGTCTGGTCCTCCGGCTTCTGCTGGTCGTGCGGAACGATATGATGGATCGCCGGCAGATGCTCTTGGTCCGGGCGCTTGGTGCTGGGATGCTGGTAAAGCGCACCGAACTGCCGGGCGAAATCGGCTTGCTGCGCGCGGGTGATGGGCTGATCGCGGAAGAACACGACCTTGTAGCGGAGAACGGCCGCCTTGATTGCACCGCGAACGTCGGCCGGCAGCGGCTTGCGTAGATCAACCCCCTCGATCTCGGCACCGATCGTTGGTTGCAGGGGGCGCACGGCGATGGCGGATGCCTGTGCCGGGGTAAGGTCAAGAACGGCGCTCATGTGGATTGTGCTCTCCTGAGGGCTGATCGGTGCGGTCGCGGTAACCTCGGTCACTGGTTTTTTCGGCGGTGGCGCGAGGCAGCCGCAATCCCATCGCTGCCGTTACCACTCACTGCCTACGTTGAATTGCTCCCATAACCTACGTGCAGCGTCAATAGCAGCCATTGGTTGGGCTCAACGCCTTAGTTGCGGCATGCGAGGGTTTCGTGGAGTGCATTGTGTCACCGCAGCGGTTCAGGATTCGCAAACGCCTTGGCGTTTCGCGGCTGTCGCTGGGCCTGGTACCGTCTCGATGGGAGTGTCTTCCGTATCACATTGCGGGGTCGGCAACCCGGTGATGGTCTCTCCGCGCGCAGTTCACCCCACGACTGCATGGGTTTACCAGGCCCGGGACGACCTACCGGGTTGAACGGGTATGTTGTGGGGAAATGGAGCCACTCGTTAGCGGGCCGCCGAGGCGGTCTATATATACGTCGCCGGCACGTATTTACGTATTGACCACTCGATAAACGAGTGTGAAAGTTCCGCGCGATCATGAAAGCCGCCCCATGCCAAGGAGAGCCTGCACGGCGTATCCGCCGCCGAGCGCTTGCAAGACAGAGGACGCCCTCTGCGCTCGGATGGGTGCGTGCAACAGCGTCTGTGCTGCCATGTGGCCCCGCAACGCGCCGCGTGGCGCATCGTTCACACGATGACGGAGAGATTTATTCCATGCAAGGCCGCGCCGGTTACAACAATACCGACTCGTTGCCAGCTCGATTCCCAGGCACATGGGAGGTCAGCGAACCACGCGCTCCGATCAGGCATTTGGTCCCGGTCGAAGCCGCTGGCGTCTTCCTGGGCGTAGCCGTCGAGCATGAGCTCGGCGTGAAATTTGTCGCCACACACGCGACGGTCAGAACCATGGACCAAAGTGTGTGGCCAACCGCGGCCTATGCGCAAAATGCGGCCCAGCAGTTGTTCAAGGCCGGGCCCTACCCATCAACGGATCGGGCCATTGGCAAGACCGCCCGGGCCTGGCGCTGGTGGCGGCGTATCTGGAACAGCGTGCAGCGCCTCCCGCCAGAGGCAGAAAATTACATGCCGGCGAAGAGGGGGGTAGACAGATAGCGTTCGGCAAACGACGCAGCGATTCCGACAATCAGCTTGCCGGTATTCTCGGGGCGTGCGGCGAGATCAAGCATCGTGTGCAGGACTGCACCCGACGAGATGCCGATCGGCAATCCCTCAATGGCTGCGCACCGGCGCGCCGCGGCGAAGGATTCCGCTTCGGACACGGTCGTGATCTCGTCAAGCAACGCCCGAGCGAGCACGGCCGGTGTGAATCCGGCACCGATGCCCTGAATCCGATGTGGCCCAGGGCTGTCGCCTGACAGCACCGCGCTTTCCCGTGGTTCGACACCGATCACACGCAAACTCGGTCGCCGAGGCTTTAACGCACGGGCGATGCCGGTCAACGTGCCACCGGTGCCAACACCGCCGACGACCATGTCGACCTGACCGCCGGTATCGACCCAGATCTCCTCTGCCGTGGTAGCCTCATGTGCGGCGGGATTGGCCGGATTGTCGAACTGCCGGGCGATCCAGGCATCCGAGCGGTGCTTCAGGATGGCGTCGGCGCGCGCGATCGCGCCCGGCATGCCGAGCTTCGCGGGCGTTAGCTCAACCTCGGCGCCCATCAGGCGCAGCATTTTGCGCCGTTCGACCGAAGCGCCCTCGGGCATGGTCACAATCAGCCTGTACCCCTTCGCCGCCGCGACAAAGGCCAGCGCGATTCCTGTGTTGCCGGAGGTCGGTTCGACGATTGTGGTTCTGCCGGGCGCAATCTCACCGGCACGCTCGGCCGCCTCGACCATCGCGAGACCGATCCGGTCCTTGACCGAACCAAGGGGGTTGAAGAACTCGAGCTTCAGGGCGAGATCGGCATGCAGGCTGTCGGCCTGGGCGAGCTTTGGCAGGCGCACCAGCGGCGTGCCGCCGACCAGGTCAAGCACGCTGGCATAGATCCGCCCGCGCGGCGTTGACGGCCTCATCTTGAAATGAGCGGGTGTCGAGCTCGCCCCCGCTTCGCGGGCACGTGCCTTTCGGACTGAACGGGATCTCGGCATGAGCGCCCGGATCAGATGGCGAAGTTCAGCGGGTCGGTCACCGGCTTACGCAACCCCGCCTTGGCGGCGCGGCGCAACAGGTCTTCCACCGTCAGGGCGTCAGCCTGTGCCTGCAGGCTGGCGTCGAATTCGCCCCACAGCGGCTCGACAATCGCGCGTTGCAGGCGCCCCGTCAGATCCGGCGCGCTCTCCTCCAGGCTGTTCAGGCCAACGGAGATGACTTCGGTCAGCTTGATCAGGCGCGCCGGCCTGGCGAGCCGGTATCCGCCGCTGGGACCGCGCGTGCTGTCCAGCACCTGTTCACGCGACAACGCCTGAAGCAGTGGTTCCAAAGTCCGGCGCGCCATTCCGGTGCGCTCCGAGAGCTCGGCCGCACTCACGACGGTGTCGCCGCCGCCATGAAACGCGATATCCAGCACGATCGCCACGGCGACCATTCCACGATCCCGGCGCGCTAAAAACATATTCTCTCGCAGTCCTCCATTTGCGTCGGGTAATAGCGCAGGATGTGCGGGATAGCAAGACCTTCCCCACACAGCTTCGTTCATGGGCGAATGTCCTGCGTGGCGGCCGATGGCCAGCAGGATATTTGCGGCCGTGGAAATGCCTGCCGACCGCGGCCGTCGGACTGCCATTCCCGTCGCATTGCCGCCGCGCAGGCGATTGCGACGCATCACAGGTGCGGGCAGGTGCCCGGGTGATGGCTCCCCTGCACAGCACTGCACCGCGCCGCGTGCCTGTCCTGGCGACCGTGAATGGCGCCGTAGCGCGGTATCGGACCGCCGGTTCCGGCCGCGATGCCCCGGAAGGGCATAGCCGGGCTGAGCGTCAGGCTGCGGGGCAGATGGCGATACTGGTCCGGGCGTCGACGCTGAGTGGCGTCTCGCCGCGCGAGGTGCGTCAAGCTGTTATATTGTGCTTACGACTCATCTATGGATTGCGAAACAGTCCCACTGCACGGCGTGCCGTCCAATCAATGACCCTTCGTCGTTCGGCAAGGTCTTGCCCGAGCCCACCGGATGTCTCAGTTGTTATGCGCGTATTCCACTTGACAGCCAGGTTCTATAACGCGAACGTCCTACCCGCTATCGTGATTAGTCACGGTGGCGGTAGCGTTTCCATCCCACTCGGCGGCGCCTAACGGCGCCGCCACTTTCCGCTACAGATCCCGAACCGGGGTCAGGAGAAACCGCCAATGGCAACCCGGCTTGGCGAGACCGCGTGCGCGTTCGAGTGTAACGGTCCGCGCGCGGGTCAGCCGCGACCAAGATCGGAGCCATGCACGCCGCTCTTCGGGGCATCGCGCAGGCCCACGGCCCGGACAACCTGCAGATGGTCGATCCGCCGGGTGCGCCCTGTTGTCACAGGGGAATGGTCGCATGAGTGACGCCGCGACGACATTCGAGGATACCGCCGCGCCGCCGCCTGGATCGATCTGGCGCGAGCTCTGGACAAAGGAGGATTGGTGGGCCGTATGGCTCGGTCTGGGTCTTGTCATCGTGGCCTACGGTTTATTCCTGAGCGGCAGCAGCATTGCGTGGCTGGCCGTTGCTCCGGCGAAGTGGAGCGCATGGCCGCAGCTCCTCATGCATTTCCAGCTCAACGCCCTGCGTTATCTGGCACAGTTCGCCGTGCTATTGGCGCTGTTCTCCGTGGGTGCTGCATTGATCGGCTACCCGCTTGGCCGCTTTGCCGCCGGCTTCGTGCTGATCTACGTCCTGTCCGTAGTGGTTTTCGCCGCGGCGGCCTGGGATCGTGCGCTCTACTATAATCTCGAGCCTCCGCTGATCGCCCTCGCTGGCGGGCTGATCATCGGCAACCTGTTGCCGCTGCCCCGCGCACTGGATGCCGGGTTCCGCGTTGAATTCTACATCAAAACCGGAATCGTCCTACTGGGTGCGACGCTGCCATTTACCCTGATCGTCTGGGCGGGCCCCGTCGCGATTCTGCAGGCATCGGTGGTATCCGTCGCGACCTTCCTGGTGATTTACGCGATCGCCGTCAAATTGGGGCTGGATCGGCGCCTGGCAGCGACGCTCGGGGCCGGAGGTGCGGTCTGCGGCGTGTCGGCTGCCATCGCCATTGGCGGCGCGGTGCGTGCCAGGCGAGAGGACCCGCCTATCGCAATCACCTTGGTCGTGCTGTGGGCCATCGTGATGATTTTCGTATTGCCGCTGGCATCGCGTGCGTTGTCGCTCCCCGCGGGGGTCGGCGGTGCCTGGATTGGCACGTCGGAATTCGCCGATGCCGCCGGGTTCGCAGCAGCCCAAACCTATGGCGGATTCGCCGCGTCCGGTGCGGTACCGGGCAGCGCGGAACAGGCGGTGGCGGCGTATACGCTGATCAAGGTCGTTGGCCGCGACGTATGGATCGGCATCTGGGCTTTTGTGTTGTCGTTCATCGCGGTGACGCGCTGGGAAACGGCAGGAACCGGACGGCGCGCCGATGGGGGCGAAATCTGGCGCCGTTTTCCGAAATTCGTGGTCGGCTTCCTGCTGGCCTCCCTGCTCGTGACCCTGGCGGTTCCGAACACCGCATTCGCGGATTATAATGCCCTGGTGCGGCCGAAGCTGATCCTGCCGATCACGACGCTGCGCACCTGGGCGTTCACCTTCAGTTTCCTCAGCATCGGATTGACGACCCGGCTGCGTGAGTTTGCGCCATCCGGCGGCCGTCCCTTCCTGGCATTTAGCGGCGGTGTCGTGGTGAACGTCGTCCTTGGGTTCATCTTCTCGGTGGTGTTGTTCGGCTCCTACTGGCAAGGGCTCGCACATTGAGCTTCACGACCTTCGTTGGCGCGTGGCGGGCCACGCTCGCGCCACCAACCCGCCGTTGCGGCCGCTGCACCCATTTCATGGGCTCGGCCTCGGACGTGGAGTCCGCCTTTGCGGGCATGGGCGCGATGGGCTCAGCCTATGCCTCGGTACGCGCGGGCGACGGGTTGTGCAACTTGCACAGCCTCTATCTGTCCGACCGTGCGATTTGCGATTCCTTCCACGCGGCATCAACCGCGAACAGGCAGGAGTAGCTGAACCAGTCTGCAGCGCTGCGCACGGCAGCGTAACGCGAGCTCTTTGGAAAGAGGACTTGATGGCCGGACCTCGAATTTCGCGTCGGCGCGGCATGATCGCGGCCACGGCGGCGTTGGCGGGTGGACTGGGCTCCGGGCGGGCTGACGCCGACGATGCGGCGTTGACCGTGGCGCCCTGGATGCAGCAGCAAGGTGCGCCTGCTGGAAAACCGTACGGCGTTCCCTCTCCCTATGAGCACAATGTCATTCGACGCACGGGAGCGCCGCTGCCCTTCCCCAGCGCCGCCTCCAGCGGCACACCGCTGCAAGACCTGCACGGCATCATCACGCCAAACGGCCTGCACTATGAGCGCCACCATGCCGGGGTGCCGCAGATCGATCCGGAGGCACACCGCCTGCTGATCCATGGGCTGGTGGAGCGGCCTTTGCTGCTGACGATGGACGACATCGTGCGGTATCCCTCGGAATCGCGGTTGCACTTCCTGGAATGCGCAGGCAACACCCAGGAATGGCGCAATGCCAACCCGGCCTGGACACCGCAGCAAACGCACGGGCTGTTAAGCTGCTGTGAATGGACCGGGGTTCGTCTCTCGACATTGCTGGCGGACGTCGGCGTGCAGCGTTCGGCGCGCTGGATGCTGGCCGAAGGTGCCGATGCCGCGGCGATGACCCGCAGCATCCCGATCGACAAAGTCTGGGACGATGCGATGCTCGCCTATGCGCAGAACGGCGAGCGGCTGCGGCCGGAGCAGGGCTATCCGCTGCGTCTGCTGCTGCCAGGTTATGAGGGCAACACCAACGTGAAATGGCTGCGGCGCCTTAAATTCGGCGACCAGCCATTTGAAACCCGCGAGGAGACCTCGAAATACACCGACCTGATGCCGGACGGCAAAGCACGGCAATTCACGTTCGTGATGGAGGCAAAATCCGTCATCACCCGCCCGGCCGGGGGACAGCATCTGCGGGGGACAGGATTCTACGAGATCACCGGCCTCGCGTGGTCGGGCCGCGGACGCATCCGGCGCGTGGATGTATCCACCGATGGCGGCGCCTCGTGGCAACACGCCGCCTTGCAGCAACCCGTCTTGCCCAAGTGCCTGACCCGGTTCCGCCTGCCATGGACCTGGGTCGGCGGTCCCGCCCAGTTGCAAAGCCGCGCGGTCGATGACACCGGCTACGTGCAGCCGACGCGAGCGCAACTCGTGGCGGTGCGCGGGGTCAATTCATTTTACCATTTCAACGCCATCCAGGGCTGGCAGATCGCCGCGGACGGGGTGATCACCAATGCGCTGTGATCGTCTTCTTTGGATCATGGCCTTCGCGGCCGGTTTGATGCATTCGCCGGCCCGGGCACAGCAACAGCGTTATGGCCTCGGACATACCCCGACCGCGGCAGAGATCGCCGGCTGGAATATCGATGTTCGTGCCGATGGGCAGGGGCTGCCAGCTGGCGGCAGCAGTGTCGATCAGGGCCGGGTCGTCTACGCGGATCATTGTGCCATGTGCCACGGCGACAAGGGGCAAGGGACGCCGGCGCCGCCGCTGGTCGGCGGGCAGGGCACGCTCGCGACGGCACATCCGGTCCAGACCGTCGGCAGTTATTGGCCATATGCAACTACATTGTTCGACTACATCCGGCGCGCAATGCCGTTCAATGCCCCGGGGTCTCTGACCGATGACCAGGTGTATGCCGTCTCGGCCTATTTGCTGTGGCTGAATGGCATCGTGCCGCAGGACAGTGTTCTGAACGCCGACACTCTGCCAAAAGTCGTCATGCCGAACCGGAACGGTTTTACCAGCCCGGATCCGCGTCCGGACGTGCCTTAGGCGGTTTGGTAACGGGAGTCTTGCATGTCACCGTCCCCCAATAGTGCTGCGGCCGCGGACGTCTTGTGGTTCCTTCCGACGCACGGCGATGGCCGCTATTTGAGCACCGGGATCGGAGCGCGCCACGTCACGCTTGCATACATGAGCCAGATCGCCCGCGCCGCCGACGAGCTTGGTTATTTTGGCATGCTGCTGCCCACCGGGCGATCCTGCGAGGATTCTTGGGTGATCGCCTCGGCGCTGGTGCCGCAGACTGAGCGGCTGCGGTTCCTCGTGGCGGTCCGTCCCGGCCTGTCCGAGCCGTCCATGACGGCGCGCATGGCAGCAACGTTGGACCGCCTCTCCAATGGGCGCTTGCTGATCAACGTGGTGGCAGGTGGCGACCCGCAGGAGATGCACGGTGATGGCATCTGGTTTGAACATGGCGACCGCTATCGCGCCACCGCAGAGTATCTGACGGTGTGGCGTCGGCTCATGCGGGGCGAGACTGTGGATTTTCGCGGCGAGCACATCCACGTGGAAGGCGCGAAGCTGCTGTTTCCGCCGGTGCAATCGCCCTATCCTCCGCTGTATTTTGACGGATCGTCGGAAGCCGGCCAGCAGGTTGCGGCGGAACACTGCGACGTTTATCTCACATGGGGAGAGCCGCCTGCCGATGTCGGTGCTAAATTGGAGCAGGCGAGGCGACGGGTTGCGGCATACGGTCGGACGTTCTCGTTTGGCATCCGGTTGCATGTGATCGTGCGGGAGTCGGAGGAGCAAGCCTGGAAGGACGCCGATGCGCTGCTGCGCTACGTCGATGACAAGACGATAGCCTTTGCCCAACGCACTTTTGCACGGTTTGATTCGGAGGGCCAGCAACGCATGAGCCGCCTGCACGGAGGGCGACGCGACAAACTGGAAATCAGTCCCAATTTGTGGGCTGGCATCGGCCTGGTGCGTGGCGGGGCGGGAACCGCATTGGTGGGTACGCCGGAGCAAGTTGCCGCGCGCATGCGCGAATACATGTCATTGGGCATCGACCGCTTCATTCTCTCGGGCTACCCGCACCTGGAGGAATGCTATCGTTTTGCTGAGCTGGTGTTCCCGCTGCTGCCGTTGAAGTCTACCACCGGACAGGCGCACCGGCCGGCGCACAATGCCGGCCCGTTCGGCGAAATCGTCGCTAACGCTGTACCGCCGGCTGTGACCCGAAACGCCGCCGGGTAGATTGCCGTTTGGGTCAACGCGCCGGTGTTTCGGGCGATGGGCCGTGCGAGCTTGTCGCACCCGAGAACGCCCGCACCGAAAACGGTTGCCAGTGGCACCGATTGCGCAGTCCCGCGCAGCAGAGGGCAGCATGACGGGTGCCACTTACCGGTCGAGGCGATTCATCTTGCCGACTCCTCCCCGCAGCGTACGCCCATGTTGCACCACGCCGGATCGTCCAGCCGAGGATGCCAGTCCGCCGCATTTTGCGTGTTCGACCGGCGCCGATTTCTCCCGTTACCGACTCAAGGAACCGACCCGCCACCAACGCAACGACGCGATGAACTCGCCCCTGGGACTCATCACCACCGTGAGCAACGAACCATGGACGGCGCGGCGAGTGATTGGCCAGATGAGTTTGGGCGGCGGACACCGTCCCGGGGGCTCGGCAGGCTTAGCGCCGCTACGCTCTCACCCGGGCGAGGTGGCGAACAGCGTCCTGACCAGGCCACACACCGCCCCGGTCGCGTGGGGCGGTGTGTGGTTCTGCTCAGGCGTCCGGCGGAAAGAAAACCAGGGTTCGCACTTCAATGCTTTCGCGCGGCGGGGCACTTGCCGCCAGTGGATTATCAAACGAGGTATGGAAAGACAGCCTTGCGCGGCCGTCGTTGGCACTGTCGTGTACGCGGATGAACAGTACTTCATCACGCTGTTGCTCGGCGAAATAGTACCAACGATGCTCCGGTTTGAACTCGACGCGGGAGGTCTCACCACGGACATGGGGGTAAACCAGATCGCTGGCGATCAGATCATCGTCCGAGAACGTGCGTGCGTCGCAGAGCGCCAGCGGCGAGTCGAGGACGGGCCCCCGGATCGGACGCCAGACGTTTACGATGCCGAAGCGGTGTTTGAGCAACTCCGGCGCTTCATCGCCCAGGTGGTCGCGGACCCGCCGCGGCGCTGAGTTGACCGTGTGGTCATTGTGCACCTGGCGCGACGGGATGCGTCCGTCCGGCAACCCCGCATTGCGCACCGTGTGGTCGAAGATGAATACCCGGGATGCGCCCAGCTTCTCCTTCAGCAGTCGCTCAACCTCGGGGTAGTAGACGGCCTTGACCTCCTCTGGTGAATAGAAGTCCGTGACCTGGGTCGGTGCGTGGACCAACGCGAAGCCATTACGGTCGAGCGAGAACTCATTCTCCCGCCCGCGTGCATCCTCGATCCGCACCTCGTGCGGGTCGTCGATGCCGTTGTAGGGGGCGGCGCCCGGCGGTGGTTCGCCGACGTAACGCACCGGCTTTTCCGGGCCGCGTACCAAGTAGTGCAGAGTCGCGGTCACTGTCTTTGGAGAAGTTGCGACATCGAGTGGCATAGCAGCAGTCCCTCCTGAGGGTTACGGCAACATGCCTGTCGGACCACGTCCTATCCCGTGATCGCCAGGGTCAAACCGCAGGCCGCGGTGCGCCAGCATGGGCCACGAACAGGCAATTTAACCTGCCTAGTCATCTCAATCCATAATGTTCTACCGGTCGGTTGCCGAGTCAACCCTATCCACTCTGGATGGGCGTAATATATATCGCCCGCGCGTTGGTAACCGACTACGATCGCCAGATCGCCTTGGCGTACAGTTCCGGTGGGAAATCCGCCGTAATCGTGTCGTTCATGCGACGCTCGTGATGGTCGAAATCGGCAAAGAACAGATCGCGGCTGATCCGAGCGGTAACCAACGGCAGATCGCGACGCATGCTCGGGACATCTCCGATCGGGAGGCCGAAGCTGACGAAGCCGGCCGGGTTATGAACATGGATATCGCGCAAATACGGTGCGGTGCCGGGAGTCTTTTCCAGGTACTCGTGCGCCTCCCCCAGGTAGGGATGACGGCTCAGGAACTCATCCTGTTCTTCGGATGGCGGCGCATATGTGTCCTGCCAGAGTAGGATTTTGTCAGCGAAGTCGGCGATCTCAGGACGCCTCGAGGGATCGACGAAATACCCCGTGCCGGCGACAACGTGATCGAAACGGTGCTGACCGTCTGCTGCATGGGCGATAACCTGCCCTGCCTCCACGTAGGCTCTCTGCCATGCCGCACCAAGATGCAGATGGAAATTGGGAAAAGCGACCGCCCGTTCGATGGCATCGACGGTCGGCGTCGATCCGAAGCGACGAAAGCGAATGGCCTGATGCCAGCGAATGGCGTCCGGCAAGCGTCGGTAATTGTCGTATGCGCCCGGATAGCCACGCACCCGCGTGATCGGGATCGACGCGATTGCGTTGCGTCGTGCGAAAAGATGGACGGCTGCCGCGCCGGCTTCAAGAGCGACGCCGGCAGCATCGAACGCCGCCGCTGCCGCGCCGACCACGGCAACGGTCTTGCCGCGCAGGGAGCTGAAATCGATCTCGTCCTGGGTGTGGGAACGCATGTCCTCCGGGAGCGCCGCTAGTTCCGGCGGCACATAAGCGCCGCCGTTGCCGGTGAAGCCGGTCGCGAGCACAATCTTGCGCGTGGTCTCGATGCGTGGTTCACCAGCAATCGAGAGATGGAGGCGGAGGAACTCGTCGGATGGCTCGATGCGGATGAGACGAGTGTTGTAACGGACTTCGATGTTCAGGAAGCGCTTGTACCAATTCAAATAGTCGGCCCAAAGCAGGCGCGGTATAC
>JASHVB010000035.1 GCA_030039695.1 Acetobacteraceae bacterium | reverse complement strand
GACCGGGGAGCGGGCGACGCAGCGGTCGCGGCACAGCCCGCCACAGCGAGCACTAACACCCAGAAAATTGCTGCATTCGGCCGCATCGAATTGCGCTTCGCTCAAGCTGCCGTTACGTTACCGTGCCCATTTCGGCTTCTGCCTGCAGGCGCGCCTCGTTGCAACTTACCAGCGCGAGATGATCTTGCGGAGATCATCGAGATCGGATAAGGGTTTACGGACCGTTCCTGATTATCTGCCTGAGCGACGGCCTGCCGGCCGTCGTGCCCTCCGGCCATTGCGGCCGCGCCACGACGGAGGCCCGTCCCGAATGTCCCACCGCATCTTCCCTTCGCTCCGTGCCGCTATTTGCATGGCGACGCTTGCGCTCCTGGCTGCCTGCGCCTCTCAGACGCCGCGAACGTCCGCCATACAGGAGGCGGAACACTACATGGCGAACGCCCGACACGATTACATCTCACCCGGCACGCCGGATGATCCCTGGGGACCGTACATCAATGAGGCCGCGGCGCGCTTCGACGTGCCGACGCTGTGGATACGCGCCGTCATGCAGGTGGAATCCGACGGCAAGCAATACATGAATGGCGAGCTCACCACGTCGCCGGTTGGCGCGATGGGGCTGATGCAGGTGATGCCGGAGACCTACGACGAGCTGCAGCAACGTTATAGTCTGGGGTCCGACCCGTACGACCCCTACAACAACATCATGGCTGGCGCGGCATACATGCGCGAAATGTATGACATCTACGGCTCGCCCGGTTTCCTCGCGGCTTATAACGCCGGCCCCTACCGGCTGGACGATTATCTGGCCAACAACCGCCCGTTGCCGGATGAAACGCGGCGTTACGTCGCGATGATCGGCCCGGAGATCGAGGGCGTGGAACCAGTGCGCCGCTCGCCGGCCGAGCAGTACGCGATGAACGCGCTGCCGATCGATATCCCACCCGGCATGCGCTACGGTGCCACGCAGTTCGCCAGCCGCGGGGGTGGTGGCGGCCGCCTGCCGGCGCCACGCTCGGTGCGGATGGCAAGCCTGCCGACTCCGCCACAGCCGGGACCCTACGTCGCTCCGCGGCAATACGCACTGGTGGAACCGCCGCCTCCGCCACCAAGTCGCGGCTTCCACTTCATTGCGCGGGCTAATGCCGAGCCGGCACCAATCTGGCGTGGCGGTCCTCGTACGGGCGATTGGGGGATCCAGGTCGGCGCTTATGACAAACAAGGCAAGGCTCGAGTGGCCGTCGGAAAGGCGCGGAACGAGGCACACATCCAACTGGCAGCAGCGCACGGCATTGTGATGAGCGTACATGCGGGGCACGCCGTGCTGTGGCGCGCCCGGTTGACTGGGCTTTCGCGCGAGACGGCGGTGAAGGCTTGCAGCAAGCTCTCACACGCCCGCCTCAGCTGCATCGTCCTGTCCCCAGAGTCGCAGATGTAGCGGGCGCCGCCCTTCCCGATCGATGGGTGGGGGGAAGGCGTCATCCGGCCCATCCAGTCAGCACCGCCAAGCGTAATGTAACCAGTATCCTGCCAGCCTCGGTTGGTAGCGCCGCTAGTGCCGCAGGGAACAGCATCCGTGGCGGGGGCCGGCGGGCTCGCAGCAGCACCGCGTTTGCCTCACCAGCGGCACGTAGGTCACGCAGCAGCGCCATCGGGTCGGCGTAGAGGAAGCGCAGCTCCTCAACATCCGCCACTGGCAGTGAGAAGCCAGCGCGCTGTAGCAGCGCGGCGCAATCGCGCAGATCCGGGAATGGTGAGATACGCGGTGATGCGCCGCCCGCAAGCTCCACTTCAGCCTCGGTCAGCGTCCGACGCAGCTCCGCGAGCGTTCCCAGCGCCGGCATGCTCGCCAGCAGCAGGCCGCCTGGCCGAAGCACTTGCCGCATCTGGATCAGCGCACCGGGCAGGTCGTTCACCCAGTGCAGCGACAGGCTGGCAACGATCAGGTCGAAACTGGCCGGCGCAAACGGCAGAAACTCCTCGTCGGCGGCGACAACCAAGCCGCCGCTTCGCGCCGCCATTGCCGGTGACAAGTCGCTGCTGACCACATCGACGCCGCGCCGGCGCAGCAATGGCGCCACGACCCCGCGGCCGCCAACATCCAGCGCTCGGGTAAAGCGGCTGGCCGTGTCGTCGAGACGATCCAGCAAGCGGTCAGCGGCGTCGCGCAGCACGTCGGCGACACGCGACACGGTCGCGGTTGCGCGGTCGCGATGCCGCCGCACGGCGGCCCGATCGAACACCAGCATCCGATCCATGGCGGGGATATGAGCCCAAACGTGATGAGGCTCCAGTGACGGCACCAACCGAACAGCCAATACTGTTCAGTGGCGCAGGTCCGTCTTCTCTGGCCAAAGGAGCGCGACGCAGGCGATCCGGGTGCTCCACAGGGTCATGGCGACGCCACTCCGATCTCACGTGACGTCCAATCAGGCGGCAGGGCCACGGTAACGTCGTCCCCCCGGCTCGCGGTCTCGGTGTTTGAACCCTTGACCAGGAAATAGGCGATGTCGGATTCGTCGAGATCATCCGCCTCGCTGTCGAACGCTGTCGGTGCGCCGCGTGCAAAATTGGGAACGAACCTTGCGACGATCGCATCTGGCGCCAGGTTCGCAGGTCGCATCTCATGACTGCGCGGCCGTCTCAGCATCTGTCATCGAACGCTTATCGGCATCTGACCCTCGTTATGCCCACCCGCGTCATGGCCTAGGTTTCGCCGCGATGGCGGGGCGACCCTAAAGAATTGGATGCCATCGTCGCCCGAAGGCGGCACAGTACGGTATGCCGTAATTGCCGGGCGGCCACGGAAGCACGCACGGCGTCCGAAGAGAACATGGCTGTTCGCTCGGTCCGTTGGCCGGCGAAGGACTAGGTGGTGGGATTTCGCTTGCGATGAAACGGGTCGCGCAGATACCCGCTTCGATCGTCATCGCGATTTCCGACCTGGGCCCGTTCCGGCTGTGCCGGTGGTTGGACTATCCGGCGAGCGATCTCTGCCTCCTGACGGTCACCCGCCGGATTTCCAGGTATGATAAGGTGACGATCGGGCCTCGGCCCGTAACATTACGCCGCTGTGCGTTGCCAAGCGCTTCGCCGCGTGCCTAGGCTTCGCGCCCACTGTAATCACCCCTGAACCGGGCATGCCTCACATGAAACGGATCGACGCGAACACGCTGCACGCGTGGCTCACTGACGGTGACGAGCTCGCCTTGCTCGACGCCCGGGAGGACGGGGAATTCGGCGCCTCTCATCTGTTTTGGGCCGCGCCCTGCGGCGTGGCGAAAAAGGAAATCCGCGCACGTTCTTTGCTGCCACGCCTCTCGGTACGCATTTGCTGCGTCGACGACGGTCGCGGCCTGGCAGAACAACTTGCGGTCTGGCTGGAGAATATTGGTGCCACCGACGTCTCGGTGTTGGATGGCGGTACGCGCGCCTGGACAGCGGCCGGACGCGTACTGTACTCCGGCGTCAACGTGCCGTCGAAGGCGTTCGGCGAGTGGGTAGAGCACCACTATGGTACGGAAAGCGTGGATCCGACGGTGCTGAAGCAGTGGCTTAATTCCGGCCGCGACATGGTGGTACTGGACAGCCGTACGTTTGAGGAGTTCACCCGCATGTCGATCCCGACCGGGATCAGCGTTCCGGGCGGCGAACTGGTCTATCGCGTCGGCGACCTTGCACCCGATCCGAAGACGTTGGTGGTGGTGAACTGCGCCGGACGCACGCGCAGCATCCTCGGTGCCGAAAGCCTGCGCCGGGCCGGCATCGCGAACAAGGTAGTCGCGCTGCGCAACGGAACAATGGGCTGGGAACTGGCCGGGTTTCGCTGCGACCGTGGCCGCACCGAGCGCTTCGCTCCGGAAACCCCGAAAAGCCTGCCCTTAGCCTTGGAACGCGCGAAGCAGTTCGCTGAAGCATCCGGCGTGGGCGTGATCGGGCCGCTCGACCTCGAGCGGTTCGAGGACGATCCGGACCGCACGCTGTATATTCTCGACGTCCGCGATCCGGCGGAATTCCGCGCTGGGCATCGTCCTGATAGCCGAAGTGCGCCGGGCGGGCAGTTGGTGCAGGCGACTGACAACTGGATCGGCGTGCGCAATGCCCGCATCGTGCTGGTTGACGACACCGGTGTACGTGCGCGCATGACCGGCGCGTGGCTACGACAAATGGGTCACCGCAACGTCTTCGTGGTGGAAGGCGGCCTGGATGCCGCAGGGCCAGGGGGCGTCGCGCTGGCGCCGGTGCCGGAACTCTTACGTCCGGTCGCGACAATCGATGTGACCGGTCTGGTTGCGTTGCTCGACCGTGGCGACAACACAGTGGTGATCGATCTCGCCCGCAGCATCGACTTCCGCGACGGGCATATTCCTGGCGCGCTGTGGGGCCTGCGCTCGCGTCTACATGCGCTTGCCGAGCCGCTTGCCGGTGCGAAGCACGTGGTGATCACGTCGGCCGACGGTGTGCTGGCGCGTCTCGCCGTAGACGAGGTGAAAGCGCTCACGAAGGGCGACGTACGTGTGCTGGATGGCGGCACGGATGCATGGCACGCGTTCGGGCGTCCGCTGGTAAAGGACCGCACCACTCCGCCGGATGAGGCGTGCATCGACTTTTATCTGCGCCCGTACGACCGGAATTCCGGCGTCGAGGAGGCGATGAACGCCTACCTCACCTGGGAGATTGATCTAGTCAACGAAATCAAGCGGGACGACACGATCGTTTTCGGGGTGTGAGCGACCGGTTCGGCGTGTTGTGGCAGATCGTGCCGTCGCCGCTAGGCGACATGCTGCAGGACATGGACACGGCAGAGGCCAGTCGGGTCACGCAGGCAACGCTTGCAGATGACGAAGCTTGACGGTGCGAAGCTGCGGCCGGCGTACGGCCAAGCGTAGCAACCGGCTGACGTTCTTCCTTGTAACTTCGCCATCGGCTGCGAGAGCCAACCCGCAACTCAATGAGACCAGCAGCCCTCGCGATCTTGGCGAATGCCGGGACCGACACTACCCGGGTCCCCGGTATGGCCGGGACGACTGACGGCTTGGGTTTTCGTCGGACCGATGTGGTTGGAGCCGCGGCTGCGCTTGCTGCGGTAACAAAACAATCACGGAGGAGAATTCCAGTGGCCCTATCTGGCGAACCCCTACCGGTGGAACACCGCGAGCGAGCTTGTGCTGAGCCGCCTAATCGCGGCGCCACCCGACAAGGTGTACCGCGCATGGACCGAACCGGTACTGCTGATGAAATGGTTCGCACCAGAGCCCCGGACGACATCGCATGCCGCACTCGACGTGCGACCGGCGGCGCGAGGCTGATCGTAATGCGCGAGCCAGACGGCAACGAATTCGCCAACCGCGGCGTGTACCTCGACGTGGTTCCGAACGAGTGCCTCGTGTTCACCGATGCCTACACAACGGCCTGGGAGCCGTCGTCGAAGCCGTTCATGACGGTGGTTTTGACTTTCGTGGATGAAGCCGATGGGACACGCTACACCGTGCGCGTCCTGCACTGGACCGTCGCGGATCGCGAGGCCCACGAGAACAGAGGTTTCCACCAAGGTTGGGGCCGCTGCACTGACCAGCTTGCGGCGTTGGCTGCAACGCTCTAAGCGCTGCCCGGTTATCCATAGCGTCGAGTTCGCCACGCGCTACGGGAGCCGATCCTCGACGGGTGAAACGCCAAAACCAGCGTCATCGCCGCGACAGCCGGGACCCGGACCGCATGGGTTCGGCTTCCGCCGGAACGACGATGTACCCGACTGGCTCCTTGCAGGTCCCGTCGTCCATCAAAGTCGCAAACGGCTACTTGCGGCGCGCCTCGTGGAAAGGCGATGTTCGCCAACTCTGAGCACTGTGAGCACGTCCGATGCCCGATCCAGATACCGAGCTGACCTCCCTCGCCCGCGAACTCGTCTCGCTCGACAGCCGCAGCTTCGTTTCCAACCTGCCGATCGCAGAGCACGTCGCAAGAGCACTCGCCGGCTTCGACGTTGAGCGGCTCGACTACACCGATTCTGCGGGTGTGGCGAAACGCGTGTTGGTGGCGCACCGCGGCAACGGCAGCGGCCTGGCACTGTCAGGGCACATGGATACAGTACCCGACACCGGATGGCAGGAGGATCCGTGGTCCGCGCGGGTCACCGACGACGGCGTACTGCACGGCCTCGGCAGCACTGACATGAAGGGACCGGTCGCCGCGGCGATCGTTGCCGCGCGCTCGCTCCCATCGAACCTGCCGGTCACGCTGCTGATCACTACGGACGAGGAGACGACGAAGCAGGGCGCGCGCCTGATCGCACAGGAATCCCAGCTTGTGCGAAAACACAAGCCACGGATGATCCTGGTGGCAGAGCCGACAAAGCTCGTCCCGGTGCGCGGCCACCGCGCACACATCTCGTTCACCTGCGTGGCCACGGGCGTGCAGGCGCATAGCAGCACCGGCAAGGGCCACAACGCCAACTGGGCGCTGATCCCGTTCCTGGTTGAAATGAAGTCGCTGTTCCAGCGACTGCGCACCGATGCATCGTTGCAGGACCCGGAATACGATCCACCATTCAGCGACTTCAACCTTGTCATCGACAACCACGGGACGGCGGTCAACGTCACCGTTCCGAAGGCGACGGCGCGCATCAAGTTCCGCTACTCTGCCAAGATTGATCCGACACCGGTGGTGCAAGCCGTGCGTACGGTCGCTGCGCGCGCGGGCGTTGAGGTCAGTGAGGCACGTGAAGGAGTCCCGCCCGAGCTTTCGGCTGACCATCCGGTGGTTCGGCTCTGTGCCGAGGTGACCGGCACCGCAGCGATGACCGCGCCATACGGCACCGATGCGTCCGAACTGCAGGCTATCGCGCCGTGTATCGTGCTGGGACCGGGAGATATCGCCGAGGCGCACACCCCCGCAGAGAAAGTGCGCATCGCGGATTTAGCCGCGGCAATACCCGTGTTCATGCGGCTGGCCGCACGGGTCGCCAGTTAATCGTAACCCCGCCAGCGAGCCTTTGAACGTGTGGCGGGGCGGCGGCGATCGACAACCCGGAGGGTTGGATCACTGGGCTTGCAGGCGGACTCCCGGGTCGAACCGGCGCCCCGCGACGTATCGTTTGAGCGCGCTACTGAGCGTCCGATACCACGGTTGCCGCGGGGTCCGCAGCCTGCCGCAACCCGCCAAGGCTGCCGGCATCCGCCTGCCCGCCTCTGCGACGGACGGAGCGAAACAGGATCCGTGACATCGCGGGATCCGGTATCTGCGACCGCTCCAACGATCAGGCGTGCAGCGTAGGTTCCTCCCTCGGTGAGGTCCCTCCCTCGCGGGAGGAGGAAACCCGCGTTCCGGGCGCGGCGGTTCCGCCCAGAAGCGCCGCCGAGCAGACTGGCGGTGAGCTCGCGATGACGGATGCGGTCACACCACCCCCGCCGCGCGCAGCGCTGCCTGCGCCGCCTCACTGTATCCGAGCTCCGCCAACACTTCCTCGGTATGTTCGCCCGGCTCTGGCGCGGGCCGCCGCACGCGGCACGGGGTGTCGGCCAGCTTCATCGGGAATCCCAGCATCCGCACGATACCGCGCCCTGGATGCGGTACCTCCAGTACCATTTCCTGTGCGGCGATCTGCGGATCGCGAAACACATCGGCGACGCCATGCACCGGACCGCAGGGCACGCCCGCCGCGTTCAGCACTTCAACCCAGTGCGCGGTCTTCTGTGCAGCCAATTTCCCGCCGACGATCGCGTTGATCCGCGCGCGATTGGCGACCCGCGCGGCGCTGGTGGCATAGAGCGGATCCTGCTTCAAACCCGGCTCGCCCAAGGCGTCGGCCAGGCGGCCGAAAAATTCGTCGCCCGGCGGAGCGATGGCGATCTCTCCATCGCGCGTGGCGAACAATCCGTATGGCGCGGAGATTGGATGGTCGTTGCCGCTGCGCGGCGGCACCGACCCGGTCTCGAAATAATCGCTGGCGATATAAGCCAGCATACTGACAAGGGCGTTGGTGAGACTGACTTCGGTTCGCTGCCCCTGCCCCGTCGCACGCGCCCGGAGCACCGACGCCGTGACGCTGAGCGCGGCGTACAGACCGGAAATCAGATCGCTGATCGGAACTCCCGAACGCAGCGGCGGATCATCCGGCCGGCCATTGACGCTCATGAAACCGCTCATCGCCTGAGCGATGAAATCAAAGGCCGGACGGTCGCGATATGGCCCGGAGCTGCCGAAGCCGTTGATGCTGCACGTCACCAGGCCCGGGCGGAGCGCGCGCAGCCGCGCATCGTCGAAGCCGAGCCGCGCCAGCACGCCCGGCCGGAAATTTTCCACCAGCACATCAGCCCCTTGTATCAACCGGGCGAGCACCTCGCGACCTTCCTGCTGCCGCAAATCCAGCTGCACCGAGCGCTTGTTGCGGTTAAACGCGGCGAAGTACCAAGAGAGGTGGTTCCGCAAGGCGCCCTGAGCGCGGATCGGGTCGCCCTCTGGCGCCTCGACCTTGATCACGTCGGCCCCGAGGTCCGCCAACAGCATGGTGCAGAACGGCCCTGACAGCACGCGCGTCAGATCCACCACCCGGACGCCGGAGAGCGGCATGGAACTCCTCCTCTTTCGTGTTTCAGCTTGCCTCTGTCACAGAACCGTGTAAAACGGCGTTGCAATCTTGCAATCGAGAATGCATGGGGCCAGGCAGGACTGGTGCGTTTTCTTGCAACCGCGGCAACATATTTCCATGCTTCCTGGCACGCCACCGCAGCTGTTCAACATTTGTCGCGAAACCGGCACGCCACTGCGCTTTGGTGGCCCCACATGCTCGCCTAAACTAGCGCCTGCCGGCGTGCCGGCCTACGAAAGGTGCATGCGGTCCGGCGGGCCCGGAAGGATGAATTCATGAGTCAGGCTGCTACTCCCACCCGCAGCGTTAGCCGGGTCGCGTCACGCATCGCGCTGCCGGCGCAGGACGAGGACGTGGCAGCACTGCGACGCAGCATCGTCGCCAAGCTGACGTACTCGGTCGGACGCGACCCGATCGTGGCATCCGAGCGCGATTGGTTCATCGCTACCGCCCTAGCCGTGCGTGACCATATCGTGGAGCGCTGGGTGCCTGCCTCGCGCGACGCCTACGTGCAGAGCCGCAAGCGCGTGTACTATCTGTCGCTGGAGTTCCTGCTCGGCCGGCTGTTGTACGATTCGCTCAGTAACCTCAGCATCGCGGAACCGGTGAACGAGGCACTGGCCGAACTCGGTGTGGACTTTGCCAGCCTGCGCGAGGTGGAGCCCGACGCGGCATTGGGCAACGGCGGCCTTGGGCGCCTCGCTGCATGCTACCTGGACAGCATGGCAGCGCTGGCGATCCCCGCGCATGGCTACGGCATCCGTTACGACAACGGCTTGTTCAGACAGGTCATCCGCAACGGCTGGCAACAGGAATATCCGGAAAACTGGCTGTCGTTCGGCAATCCGTGGGAATTCGCCCGTCCGGACATCAGCCACCGGGTCGGTTTCGGCGGTTCCGTCGAACTCGCGACCGGTCTCGATGGGACCCGGCACGCCGTCTGGCATCCCGCGGAAACCGTCGTCGCCGTGGCGTACGACACACCGGTGGTTGGATGGCGCGGCAGGCACGTCAATACGCTACGCCTGTGGTCGGCGCGCGCACCGGATCCTCTGGCACTTGAGGCATTCAACCGTGGCGACCATGTCGGCGCGCTAGCTGCCAGCGCGCGAGCCAATGCCATTTCTCAGATCCTCTACCCCAGCGACGAAACGCCCGCCGGCCAGGAACTGCGGCTGCGGCAGGAGTACTTCTTCTCGTCTGCCTCGCTGCAAAACCTGCTGTTTCGGCATATCCGGCAATACGGTCACGTGCATAACGTCGCCGAACAATGCGCGATCCAGCTTAATGACACGCATCCGTCCATCGCCGTGCCGGAAATGATGCGGCTGCTGGTCGACGTGCACGGCCTTGGCTGGGACGAGGCGTGGAACATCACGACCAACACCTTCTGCTACACCAACCACACATTAC